>JAKAAS010000040.1 GCA_021802225.1 Bacillota bacterium | reverse complement strand
TACCATGGGGGTTTTTTTCAGGTTTCGCTGGCGTGGCGGTGTTTGGTCCTTTGGTTCCGCGGTTTACTCATCTCATGCATCTGTCTCCAGTCGCGGCTGGGCTTTTAGCGGCTATTGCCAGCCTTACCGGCTCAATTTTGCGCATTCCTTTCGGTGCGTGGGTGGACCGCAGTGGAGGCAAGAAACCCTTTTTAATCCTGTTGATTTTGGGATTAGTGGGTTTGGCCGGATTAATAGTGTTATTGAAATTCGATTATCCCCATCATCTAGCTGGCACTTATCCTTTGCTGCTGGTGCTGGGAATGTTGGTCGGTTCAGGCATAGCCACATTTTCAGTCGGCATTGGACAGGTTTCATATTGGTTTCCTAAAGCACGCCAAGGAGGGCCTTTGGGCACATTTGCCGGGATTGGAAATCTTGGTTCGGGACTGTTTTCTTTACTGTTACCACTGGCTGTTGTCGCTTTCGGGATGATTGCCGCTTTTGAGCTATGGTTCCTATTTCTACTATGTGTCACGATAACGTATGCGATATTCATGAAAGATGCGCCTTCTTTCCAGTTGCAACATAAAGGGCAAACAGTTACTCCGGAAATCTTAAAGAATTACGGGCAAGATATTGTGCCTCATGGCTCAGCCCTCCAATCTTTATTGGATGCTGCTCATATAGCTCCAACATGGGCCTTAGTGGTGTTGTATTTTACATCTTTTGGTGGATTCTTAGCACTGACAGCTTGGTTGCCCACATTTTGGCACGGTCAATACCATACCGCACTTGTAACGGGTGGAGCTCTCACCCTGGTGTTTTCGGTATTGGCTTCGCTGGTGCGTGTGCCAGGTGGGTCCTTGGCTGATCGAACATCTATCCGTTATGCCCTCAGCGTTAATGTGTTGACCATCTTGTTAGGCACCCTCATCGTCATTTTTAGTGCGACGTTTAGCGTGGCTTTGTTAGGCACCATTCTTATCGCATTAGGGATGGGTCTTCAAAATGCGGTGGTATTCAAACTCGTACCGCATTATGTTCCGGAGGCAGTGGGCGGTGCAGCAGGATGGGTGGGCGGTTTAGGTGCTTTTGGAGGCTTTGTGATACCACCCATCATGGGAGCCCTTTCGGGATTGTCTACCGGAGTTCATGAGTACGGTGCAGGGTTTTGGGTATTTGCCGTCTTGGCGGTTATCGATTGGGTTGTCATCGGGTGGCTCAAGCATTATGACCGCACAATGCGGGCAACCTCTGGCACCGCTGTACTGCAGTCTTCACCAATGCATTAACCAAGCCGGAAAGCGAAGGTTAAGGTGGTAGCTCATGGTCGGGCCTGGATTGCAACAACCGGATAGTCATCATTTAATCCATGAAATGGCGTGGCAGGAGGCAAACACGATTCAATCTGTCATTGAGCGATTGTGGCAAACAAATGCGGTGGAGCAATTTGTAGAGGCTACGGGCATATTCATCGAAGTGGTGGAATCGCGGATTCTGTCGCATGCCATCGAAGAGGAACGCGGACTCTATCCGTCTTGGCTCGCTATGAATAACGCTTGGACTGCAGTGGTCGCGTCGTTCATCGAAGACCATGACCACCTCCGCCGCCTAATACACAGACTGAAAGACATCACCAGGCAAGCCTACTATTCGGAGGTATTGCCTCTGATTGCCGAATTCCTGAAACAATCCCATGCTCATTCTGACCGTGAAGAGACCTTTATGGGCTGGATAATGGGGACAGAAAAGAGCGATTCTTTATGATACCGCCACAATCGTTACGGGGGCAGGTTTCGGCGGACGTATCCGACCTGACACGATTGGTCGTCAACGTCGCATACAAAAGTATGATGTGACCAGCTTCGCGAGGCAAGAGCGGCCCGGAAGCCTCATGATTCAAATAGTCGATTCTGCTAAGGCCGCATCCTGGGCGAGTGAATTCGCGCAGGATAGTGAAATGGATGTCACCACAGAAATCGTCGGATTTTTCCAGGCCAATTATTTCCGATATTCTCAGTCTCGTCATGTCACCGGATTGAACCGTGATAAAACGTCGTGACGCTTGGAGGAGTTGGCTGGGAAACCACAACGCTCACGCGGTATCAGATCCACTGCGATTGTTTTAGAGGAAGGAGCCATCAGTAATGACGGATCACACATCAATCCCGCCGGTTTTCTCTCGGTTTCGATTGAGAATCGAAAAGACTTGTTGACCAATCATTCTGGGACTGTGCTTCGGTTCCCGCAGATGTTCCTGTGCAAATCGGGGCAACCGCGGATAAAGACCAAATCAACCATGTGATTGTCGTGGCCACAAATACGGTGGAGAGGGCAGACTTTCTCCACGGTGGGTCCCCACTCAGCGTTTCACACGGTGGGCGGCCAATATGATCCGAAGCCATGACCACCAGCACCAGATCGGAAAGGACGGGAAAAGGGGTGGCTGTTAAATTGAACCCATTGTTGCGCGCGCTAGACTATCTTAAACGCGGAGATCGCATTAATCAGGGATCGACGGAAGAAAATGTTCGGAGCCGCGATTGGGAAGACATCTATCGTGGTCGATGGCAGCATGATCGGGAAGTCCGCTCGACTCATGGAGTGAACTGCACGGGGTCATGCAGCTGGAAAATTTATGTGAAAGATGGCATCGTGACGTGGGAAACTCAACAGACAGACTATCCCTCGCTCGGCGACGATGTCCCCGAATACGAACCACGCGGCTGTCCTCGTGGTGCCGCCTATTCGTGGTACCTATATAGTCCAGGTCGAGTCAAGTACCCGTATGTTCGTGCGAACCTATTGCGTTTGTGGCGTGAAGTGCGGAAAGAACAGCCGAATCCGCTTCGGGCTTGGCGTCAAATCATGGAGGATCCGATGCGGCGAGCGGCCTATCAACAAGTGCGTGGCAAGGGGGGATTTTTGCGAGCCAGTTGGAATGAAGTGAGTGAACTGATTGCGGCGGCGATGTTGGATACGATTGAGCACTATGGCCCTGACCGCGTGGCAGGATTTAGTCCCATCCCGGCTATGTCGCAGGTCAGTTATGCAGCAGGGTCCCGATTTTTATCTCTAATCGGAGGCACTATGGTCAGTTTTTATGATTGGTACGCGGACCTTCCCCCGGCGTCTCCGCAAATTTGGGGAGAACAGACCGATGTGCCGGAGAGCGCCGATTGGTATAACGCGGGATACTTTATTATTTGGGGAACGAACTTACCGATGACTCGCACTCCCGACGCACATTTTATGGTCGAAGCCCGGTATCATGGAACCAAAGTCGTAGGAGTTAGCCCGGACTATGCGGAGTATATCAAATTCGCCGACGTGTGGCTGCCGGCCAAGGCTGGCACCGATGCCGCCTTAGCGATGGCGATGACTCACGTGATTCTCAAAGAATTTTACGTCGACCATCCTACCTCCTACTTCCTATCCTATGCGAAAACGTATACTGATCTTCCATTTCTCGTCACCATGGTCGAACATGGAGGACAGTGGGTATCGGATCGCTTTGTGAATGCGGACGACGTGAGTTCCGGAATCAACCACGGGGTATGGAAGACCGCAGTTTGGGACGTCCTCAGTGGGGGCCCCCAGATTCCCAACGGCAGTCTTGGGTACCGGTGGGATGGGCAAGCCCAGTGGAACCTCGATCTAAAAAGTCCCATGGGGACCCCCATTGAACCTTTGTTAAGTTTCATGGAAGATCCGGATGCTGTCATTTTAGCAGACTTCCCGAACTTCGATTCCAACGCCAAAGAACCGCTTAGGCGTGGCGTGCCCGTCAAGAAAATCACGGGATCCAGCGGCCAGAGCCTTTGGGTCACCACTGTCTATGATTTGATGATGGCCCATATGGGTGTCGGTCGCGGACTCTCAGGAGACTACCCGGTGGATTATGACGACCTGCGCCCTTATACCCCCGCATGGCAAGAAGGCATCACGGGCGTGGATCGGCACCTAGCCATCCGGGTGGCACGAGAATTCGCGGAAAATGCCGCCAAGACCGGTGGACGTTCCATGATTGCCCTGGGCGCGGGCACGAACCATTGGTATCACAGCGACTTGATTTATCGGGCGATTATCAATCTCGTGCTGCTGACGGGAAGTCAAGGGGTCAATGGTGGTGGTTGGGCGCATTATGTGGGGCAAGAAAAAGTGCGTCCTTTAGAGGGATGGACAATGTTGGCGTTTGCTCTCGACTGGACGCGACCACCCCGTCAGTCCCAAGGTACTTCCTATTTTTATTTCGCGACCGATCAATTTCGCTATGAAGAAGTAGCACCGCCTTTACAGGGTATCCCCTCGTCAGGCCGGTTCCGGGAGATGCATCCCGCCGATATGAATGCCCTTGCGGTACGTCTCGGTTGGCTGCCGTCCTATCCTCAATGGACGGAAAATTCGTTGGCCGTGGTTAAAGAGGCGCGGGCCCAAGGAGCCCAAACTGCCTCCGAGATCGCCCGCTACGCAGCCGATTGCTTGGTAGATGGTCGACTACACTGGGCCATTGAACATCCTGATGATCTGCGGAATTTCCCTCGGGTGTTCTTTGTCTGGCGTTCGAATTTATTGGGGGCGAGCGGAAAAGGGCACGAATATTTTCTTAAGCACATGTTAGGGGCCACAGGCCACGTCTTGGGCAATGCGCAAGGGTCCTGGGATCCGGATAGCATTGAGTTGCCCTCCGATATTCCGGAAGGCAAAGTCGATCTCTTGATTGATATGGATTTTCGCATGACATCCAGTGGCCTCTATGCGGACATTGTCTTGCCCGCCGCCACGTGGTACGAAAAACATGATATTAGCAGCACCGATATGCATCCTTTTATCCATCCCTTTAATCCTGCGGTGGATCCCCTTTGGGAGACCAAGACGGATTGGGACGCGTTTCGGACGTTAGCCGACACGTTTTCCCGCATGGCGCAAGAATATCTGCCGGAAGTTGACGACTTGGTCATGGCTCCTTTGCAGCACGATACCCTAGGCGAAATGGCACAACCGGAGGGGAAAGTCCGCGACTGGCGCCATGGGGAATGTGCACCGGTCATGGGTCAAACGATGCCGGATTTGGTTCTTGTGCACCGCGATTATGCGCATGTACTCGACCAAATGACCACGTTGGGTCCGTTGGCGGAGAAGGGGTTGGTGACCAAAGGAATTCGCATCGAGGGTAAAGCGGCGGTGAAAGAACTATTAGAGCGCGTCGGGCCTTCAAGACGTCCGGGTCCGGGACAAGGGCGACCTGCCTTGTGGTTTGGACGCCAGGCTGCCGAAGCGATTTTGACCTGGTCGGGTGCCACCAATGGGCGCCGAGCCGTCGAAGAGTGGCGCGCGTTGGAAGAGACAACAGGGTTGGCCTTAATGGAGGCGATTCGCGGCCGGGAGGATACCAGTTATCATTTCGACGACTTGTCAGTCCAACCGCGTTTAGCCTTGCCGGCACCGGTGTGGTCGGGACTTGAAGGGGAAGGTCGCCGATATTCTCCGTTTACCGCCAACGTCGAGTATAAAATTCCGTGGCGAACTCTTACGGGGCGTCAACACTTTTATCTAGACCATGAAGTCATGCTGGATTATGGGGAAGGGTTGCCTACCTATCGCCCACCCAATCACTACCCCCCATTTGCGGTGACCGATCAGACGCCAGAATTTGATACAGCTCAGGCCGTGACGGTGCGTTACTTAACACCCCATCAAAAGTGGGGAATTCATTCAACGTATGCCGATACGCCACGCATGCTCTCATTGTTTCGGGGAGGGCAAACCGTCTGGATGAGCGTGGAAGACGCCTCTGCCATCCATATCCAAGATAATGACTGGATCGAGGTGTTTAATCGCAATGGCGCTATTGCAGCCCGTGCTGTCGTGTCCCATCGCATACCCCCAGGAATTGCCCTCATGTATCACGCCCAGGATCGCACCATCGGCGTTCCGAAAAGTCCTATCATTCAAGACCGTGGAGGGACTCATAACAGCGTCACGCGCGTCATGCCCAAAAATACCCACATGATTGGCGGTTATGCGCAATTAAGTTACGGATTCAATTATTACGGGCCCACTGGGCATCAACGCGATGTCCTGGCCTGGATTCGCCCGTTAAAGGAGGTCGATTGGCTTGAGGATTAAAGCCCAAATCGCAATGGTGATGAACTTGGACAAGTGTATCGGGTGCCACACCTGCAGTGTGAGCTGCAAGAATACTTGGACGAATCGCCCGGGAGCGGAATACATGTGGTTCAACAATGTGGAAACTCGCCCGGGTTCTGGTTATCCTCAAGAATGGGAAAATCAGGAGCGATATCGCGGAGGATGGGCGTTGGATCACGGCAAATTGAAGCTACGGGCTGGCGGAGCGATCACGAAACTTGCGCAGATCTTTTATAATCCGGATTTGCCCCTAATTGATGATTACTACGAACCATGGACCTACAATTATCACACGTTAGTGGATAGCCCACGGCGGACCCACCAGCCGGTGGCCCGTCCTTATTCCCTATTGACTGGCGAAGTGATGGAGAAGCCAGTTTGGGGCTCCAACTGGAATGATGACTTAGCCGGCGGACCCGAAATGGCGTCTCGCGACCCCAATTTGCGAGATATGGAAGCCCACATAGCCTTCGAATATGAGCAGACATTTATGATGTATTTGCCCCGAATTTGTGAACACTGCCTCAATCCGGCCTGCGTCGCGGCCTGTCCTTCGGGAGCCATCTATAAACGTGAAGAAGACGGAATTGTGCTCGTGGACCAAGAAGCCTGTCGGGGCTGGCGGTTTTGTGTCAGTGCCTGCCCCTATAAAAAAGTGTACTTTAATTGGAACACGCACAAAGCCGAAAAGTGTACCTTTTGTTACCCCCGCATTGAAGCGGGGCTGCCTACCGTGTGTTCGGAAACCTGCGTTGGACGGATCCGCTACTTGGGCCCGGTACTATACGATGCGGACCGCGTGAGGGAAGCCGCGTCGGTGACCAATCCGCAGGAACTCTATCATTGGCAATTGAAGATCTTTTTAAATCCCTATGATCCGGCAGTGATTGATGAAGCGCGGAAATCCGGAATCTCGGAGGCGTGGATTGAGGGTGCGCAACGGTCTCCGGTGTACAAAATGGCAGTAGAATGGCGGATTGCCTTGCCTTTGCACCCAGAATATCGGACCTTACCCATGGTATGGTACGTGCCCCCATTGAGCCCAATGATGAACCACCTAGCGAATGAAGAGCAGCTCAATGCCGACGGATATCTCACGGCGGTGGACGAAATGCGGATCCCCATGGAATACTTGGCATCCATTCTTACCGCGGGTGATGTGCAGCCCGTACGCCTGGCTTTGTTAAAGCTCATGGCGATACGCGCCACGATGCGCGAAAAGACGGTAGGGGGAAACTTGGAATCCAGTCGGCTTTTACGGGAAGCAGGGCTGTCCGTGACACAGGTAACAGATATGGTGCGAATGCTGGGGGTGGCCAAATACCAGGATCGTTATGTAATTCCGACAGGTAATCGCAATCTTGACGAGAATCTCGAGTATATGCAGGGAGCCTGCAGTCTGGAAGAAATCGCGCCACCAGAAGGTATTGTCTCCCCACTTCATCTCCGGATAGCCTCTGAGGAGACAAACCCATGACAGGACAAGAACAGTTGAGTTTAAAATTAATCGCGGGATTCCTGGATTACCCGGGCACGACCACATTTATGGAACGCTGGGAGATGCGTTATTCGCTTGCCGTAGAGTACTGCCCAGCGCTCGTGCCGGTGTTGGACGGATGGCGTCAAACAGGCTTCTCTCAGTTGGAAGAAATGTACGTAGCGTCCTTTGACCTTGTTGAGTCGGGATCTTTGTATCTTACAGCACATGAATTTGGTGACTCACGTGAGCGAGGTAATGCCCTGGCACAACTTGGCCAAATGGTGACGGATGCTGGATATGGGGTGGCTTTCGGTGAACTACCGGACTATTTGCCGTTATTGATTGAATTCTTAGCGATAGGGCCTGGAGAGGCAGTCGGCACCCTTGCCCCTCGGATTGCCACAGTGGCTGGGCAAATACTGCAAACACTGGAGGAACATCACCCCTATCGCCCGCTGTTCGCGTTGCTAAGACGTGTCCTGGGTGTGGCGGAGAATCCAGTGGATTCCGGTGCCAAAGAACGGCCGGACCTGACGGAATTACCCTATCCGATCGAATACTTCTAACCGGGAGGCACGTCATGAATCAATTTTGGTGGCTCATTTATCCCTATTTAAGCGTGACGGTATTGATCGTCGGAAGCCTATATCGGTATGCCTTCAACCCTATGAGCTGGGGCTCACGGTCCAGCGAATTACTCGAAAAACGACAGCTGCGATGGGGTAGCCAACTGTTTCATTGGGGTCTGCTCCTGGTTATTGTGGGTCATGTTATGGGGCTTCTCATACCGGTGTCAGTGTACCAGGCCATCGGCATATCGCACGACATGTATCATACCAATGCCGACATTTTGGGTGGAATGGCAGGACTCATAACATGGATTGGATTACTCATCCTTCTCATTCGTCGGCTCGGAAATCGCCGCATTCGTACGAATTCGAGTGTGTCTGACATAGTCGCGCTCATTCTTTTGTTTATTGTCGTGAGTCTCGGGGACAGTATGACGCTTATTTACAACAATGTGGTCGGCCCCTATGGATATCGGCACACCATTGGTCCATGGGTGCGGGGGTTGTTAGTGCTACATCCTGATGTGGCACTCATGTCTCATGTTCCGGTGTTGTTTCAAATTCATATTATTTTGGCCTTTTTGCTATTTGCTCTCTTGCCATTTACGCGCTTGGTCCATATTTGGAGCTTGCCGTTGGCGTATTTGCGGAGAACGCCTATTCAATACCGATCGCGCCAACAGTACCGGCGCCACCCCTCATAAAGAGTGGGGGCCGTGATGCTGGCGTTTCATCGAAATTCGGGTGTGTATATCATTGGAACCCAAAGTTGGAATACGAGCTCAGTCCCTTGGAATACGGTCACAGCTCAGATGTCTGTCGGGGTCGGCAACAACGTTTTGTATTGCGAATTCCACCTCGAGGGGTTCGGCAAAAACGTCCTTTATGGCTCCTATTTGAACATTCTCTTCGAATGGAACCAGGAATTGTTCGGGTTGTCACTCAGTGAGTGGTCGTGACCACTCACATGGACATTTCGGGGTTTTAGTCAAATTTATCCAAAAACACCTCCCAGATTGTCTGAATTTCTGGGTCCACTATATAATCACTGTATCAGATACAGGCTTAAACCACTGGCTACGGCCAAAGGAATCTGAATGTGTATACGTCCTCGCTTTCTT
>JAKAAS010000039.1 GCA_021802225.1 Bacillota bacterium | reverse complement strand
GGTGCCAGGGCATGGTGGGGGGGCGGGCTCATTGCGGGCGGGGTATTTGGCGGTGGCGGTGTCCAAGGGGCAAGCCTTGTCTCCCGCGATGTTTACGGCAAAGCCGCCAGCCGTACGCGGAGTGCTGGTCGACATTCCGGTATCCTCCCCGCTGACCCAGGCAGGGAAAACGGTAGAGGTTCTTATCATCAGCCCGTCCGGGAAACTATGGCAGTCTGGACCGCTTCAGGTGTTCAAGGCGCCCAGTGGGGGAGGGATTATCGGAACGGGAGGCAGTCCCCTAATTGTGGTGATGACCCTGGCGCAGGCGGTGCAGTATGAGAAAGCGAGCCTGCACGGCACGGTGTCGGTGGTGGGGATGCAGTCATGATTGTCATTGGGGTCGGACATGCGAGTGTGGAACGCTTTGTTTTAGAGAAAACCGCGCAGAATGTTTATAGCGAGGATATCGTCATTATTCAAAACTGGGATCAGGTCGTCCATAATCTGGCCGCAGCGCGAAAGATTTTTGTTGGCGAGAGGCTGCTCCGCGGAGTAAGCCGGGAACAGGTGCTGGCGGCTGCCAGATCAACCGTGCACATTCAGTGGGCCATCTGGACGGCGGAGAACTCCCCGTGGACGGGAGTGGCCTCCGGGAATTTGCAAATATGGGCTGGGGAACTGACTCCGGAGAAACTGGAGGAGTGGATCCAAGAACCTTCTTATCTGTCTGGTGCGGCTCTCGCCTCCCAGTGGATGCTGTGGTCCCCATCCGGGTGCGAAGACCGTACCCAGTCGATTGCGCAGCTGACGGGGAAAATGCGCGGACTGTACGGCGCAGGCACGTGGGTGGACTTGGACTGGGTGCAGTCTCTGGTGACGCGGTTGTGGAAGGGCCAGGGGGCGGGGGATGAATCCTATCCCTATGCCCGCCTGCACAGGCAAACAGCGGAATGGGGATGGATTGTCCCCGCCCCTATGCCATGGATTCCTGTGCTGTTTCAACCGGAAACGCGGGATATTGAAAAGTCCCTGCGGTCGGTTCAGGGCTGGCAGGGCTGGGACATCGGCGTGGATCTCCGGGGACTTAGCGTAGGGACGGTCGCAGCCTTTGTGGAGCTGGTAGTGATTCACCTGTCAGCCGGCACCCCACCGGAGATCCTGGAGCATGGCTTGGCTTTGCTGAGGGCCGTCAATCCCCGGCTGCGCTTTGTCGCTGTGGGGCCAGACCCGTCATATCTCGGCCGCCGCTGTGGCATTGTGTCGCTGAGCCAGGACGTGTTGCCCGCCAAAGGACTTAAACGGTTCTTTACGAGACGGGGTCAGGCGGCCGACCGCTAAAGACCCCCACGTCACCCGCTGGGCTGAAAATGCGGCAGAGCGATGCGCAATTGTCCAAAGTCTATTGAGCCCGTCTTGATACCTCGCCTTGCGGCGAGCGCCGGAAAGCCCCCAAGCTTACGCCGGAGGGCTTTCAGATGCGTTTGATTATTTGGTGGTACGTCGAGAGAAACGAAGCCAGAGATTGCTGCCGGATCTCCATTTCATGAGCCCAATCCTCCAGCCGGTGCTTGCCATTGGCCGTCAGCCGGTACTGTCGGGTCGGGGCTCCGGTGTCTTCGGTGACCCATGCTGACTGCAGGCAGCCCGTCGATTCCAGTTCGCGCAGCAAGCGGTAAATGCGCCCGCTATCGACTGTCCATTCTTCGGGCAGCACTGCCGAAAGCCGCGTCAACAGGTGCCCCCCATGATCGGGCTGTTCCAGCAGCAAAAGTAGAATAAAGGCCTCGAGATGCTTGCCGGTTTGATACCGGCGCAGGCCATCCGGCACAATCATCGCCCCCAATAATATTGAAAAGAGGCCGCAAGGCCTCTTTGTTTAGCCGTCAGACATTTTGCGTTTGCAAAATGCTTTCCAGTCCCTCAAGCGATGCCGAGAAGACGGCGGTTCCGGCAATGAACTGAGCGTGTGCCATGACCGCGCCTACTTCCTCTTGGCTGAGGCCGGCTTTCAGAGCGGCTTGCATATTGTTTCTGATGCACATCGGCACGCGGGTCACAAGAGCGGCCGCGAGGTTGACAATGGCGATGGTTTTCGCGTCTAAGGGACTGTCTTCCCGGTAAAGTTTGGCGGCCGTTGCCTGAGCCTCCGAAATGTTCGGATTGATTTCCGCCAAATACCGGCGCAATTTCATAGGCCTTCCCAATTTAAGCTCCTCCTGGTGAATTTGTTCCAGAATCTTAGCTTTTTTTTCGTGGTTCAAAGTGATTCCCCCTTAATTTTATCGGCTGCTGCCGTAGGCCATCATGCGCTCTTTCACCTGATCAATCGCCTGTGCTGGCAAATCTTTCGCCCCGCCCAAACTTTGGGCCATAATGTACAATTCGGCGGCTTCATCGAGAGTGCCCAGCAGAGTGGCTGTACGCATGGGGCTGTCGCTGAAGACCAGTACGCCGTGGTTGGCCATAATCAGAGCTGGCAGCCCCGGATGATTTTTGGCGATGTCCATAATGCCGTCAACGGAAGCCCGGGAACCGCGGGGAGCCCAGGCGACAATAGGGACGGGCTCGCTGACACCAAAGCGCAGCAAAGGTTCGTAAATCAGAGGAATGGGCTTCTGGGCCACGCCAAATGCTGTAGCATGGGGAGCATGGGTGTGGATGACGGATCCGACCGATTCCCTCACCCGGTAAATCCCTGTATGCATCTCGACAATTTCCTTCATTGTCGGCTCCATATCACCCTCAAGGACGGTGCCATTCAGGTCTACCAAGGCAAAATCATCCATCGTCAAATTTTCTATACTGCCGCCTTTGGTCATGATGATTTGGTCGTCGCTGACCCGTGCTGAAAGGTTTGCATGATTGCCACGGAAGAGCAGGCCGTGTTCGGCCAGATAATGTCCGACTTCAACCAACTGCTGTCTTGCCTGATTTTGCGAAAGCTTAGCCATGAAAAATCCTCCTTCATCATTCTGCCGTCCGGTCATCACGTTAAGCTCCCCCATGACCGGGCGATTTTATTCGCGACAAATTTACTAATCGATATGATTCATCATACAATAAAAATAATCATAGTGCAATAGTCAGTATACAGCTCGCCTAATTCCTATAGCCCGTGGTATAACAAAAAGAAGAAAAGGGAGGGTTACGGCACTGACGCTGACACTGGTATTTTTGGGGGGGTTCATGGGAGCCGTAGCGCGGTTTGAAATGGGCAAGTGGGTCGGGCAGAGAAGCGGGGGAGAATTTCCGTGGGGGACCTTAACCATCAACACGATGGGCAGCGGTCTCATCGGCCTGCTGTTTGCCCACCCGCTGCCGGGCGGGGTGCTGGACCTGCTGGATGTTGGATTCACTGGCGCATTTACCACATTTTCTACGTTTAGTTATGAAACCCTGCGACTCATCGAAGAGAAGTTGTATAAGTCGGCCCTGCTGAATGTGGGCCTGAGCCTGGCTGCGGGGCTGGCAGCGGTCTGGGTGGGGATGGAATTGGGAAGAGGCCTGAATATATGAGCCGCCGCCTGTGGATTGTGGTGGGAATTGGGGGCGGTCTCGGGGCTCTGGCTCGTGAGGGAATGTCTTTGATAGGAACCCGAGGGTGGTTTCCCCTAGATTTTTTCGCCATTAACATCTTGGGGAGCTTCCTTATTGGCGTGGTGATGGCCCTTAGCGTGGAGTATGATATTTTGCCGACCGAAATGCGCCTATTCTTCGGGGTGGGTGTGCTGGGCGGGTTCACGACATTTTCTACTTACATGCTGGGTGCGCATAACTTGCTTCAGCACTCGGTTCAGGAGGCTTTGACCTACCTTTTAGGAACGTGGGGCATAGGGCTGGTGGCGGTTTGGTCAGGATTGCTGGCTATTCGCAGCGCGGCCGCCTGGGTGCAGTCGCGGGGCGAAGAAGGAAGTGAAGAAGAGAAGTCCTGAATGAGAAACTCCTGCCATTGACGCAGGCCATAAATCGGCGCTGTCCCTTCCATTTCGGCCAAGGGCCGCATATCAGATCCCTTTGCCCTTACGGCAACCTGGGGACACGCTGGCCGGTGTTGGGCGCGCCTATACTTCCGGATGCCAGGCGGGCGGCAATGCACTGCCAGGAGACAGCCTTTCCATAATGTCTGCACGAATTAGCCGCAGGCGTCCGTGAATGTGCCGAAAACCCCTGCGCAGGGGCGGTCGCCAGATCCGTAAACGGCTGGCTGTGGGCATCACGATGAATGTCTTTTAACCAGGGGAGGGTGGTGTACTTGATCGCATTACACTGTTTTTTGAGAGCCCCCGCGTTCGGATGACCGCCCGCCTGCCATTGCCGGTTCCACTCGGCCAGCACCCAGTTCCAGACAAAGCGGGCTGTGCCACCCGCTTGCTTAAAGTGCGTCACTGGCTCCGGGGTCGGGTTCAACCGGATTTTGTGGGCTAACGTCGGCATCCAGTGCCTCCTGAAGTGTCTTGCGGTAATTGCGTAAACCATCCAATCGCGCCGAAAAGGCACGAGTGATGGTCAACAGGTCCTGCACGAGTTCTTCTTCGGGCGACAGATGTTCTTGATTCAGCACCACAATGTCACAGGCATGGCGCTGACAGAACCGCTCAAACCATTCATAGCCAAAGCGCGTCAGACGGTCTTTGTGGGCGATAATCAGGGTGCCGACCGTCCCGGCTTCAATGGCGTCCATTAGGGCCAAGAATTTTTTGCGGTGAAAATTCATTCCCCCGCCAATTTCTTCCACATACTCGACGGGAGATAATCCCCGGGCCAGACAAAAGTCTTCGAGTGCCCGCCGCTGATTTTTGAGGTCGGGGCGTTGGCTTTGGCTACTCACCCGACAATACACGACGGTTTGCCGTGGCCCGTGGTGTGCCATTTCTTGCCGAAACGCCCGAATCTGTTCTTCGGTATAATACCGGCGGTCCGTCACGGTGCGGCCCGCCGCTTTCAAACGGCCCTCCCGGTCCCATCGCTGCACCGTCTTGACTTTGACGCCCAGCAACCGGGCGACTTCGGTAATCGTGTAGGTCTTATCCATATCACTATTATGCATTATTATACATCTTACCGCAAGCTATATAGCAAATCCGTCCACTGCAAATTACGCATTGATTTTGTATGCGGCCGACCCCGGGCCACAATTGTGCCGGGCTCGAGGAAAGATCCGTGATGCCAAACTGGCTCTTACAAAGATTTTATCATGCCATCATCTCACCCAGGTAGAGGTCCGCAGGTAGAGATGGAGTCACGACGCGCATTACAGACGAAAAAAGTGGGACTAGCCTTCTCTCCTTTCAAGCACGCCGGCGCTGCGGCTATGTACAGTTTTGGCTGCCGCACCGCGTGGCCGCGTTCTTGTTGGCGCTGATGTACGGGACGTATCAGTCCCGTCCGCTGGGAGGTCCAAGGATAGAGGGCGCCAGACCTGTGACCCGCGGGCAGCACCCCCGGCCTGTTCCACGATCTGCAAGTTGCGCCACCAGGAATTTCGGCGCCACGAATGATGTCGTTGTGGTACTATGAAAAAATATCAAATGCCAAACGGCTCGGCGCCTTCATGCCCAGTTGCCGCACTAAAAAGGGTGGGAAAACAGTGGAATATCAGTTAACCGAACCGGCTAGAACTCTGAAGGTCTCTGCGGTCAGGGAGTTGCTCAAGCTGACCCAGACCGATGCGGTCATTTCATTTGCAGGAGGTCTGCCCGCCGAAGATTTTTTTCCGGCTGAGGCTTTGAAGCAAGCGTTCGAAAGAGTGTTCACGACAGGCAATAAAGCGTTGCAGTACGGATTGACCGAAGGCTACACACCCCTTCGTGAACAGATCGGCCACCGCTTAGCCCGCCGTGATATTCATGTTGCTCCCGACGAGATCCTGTTGACAACGGGATCCCAGCAAGCGATTGATCTGGTGGCCAAAGTCTATCTGGAACCGGGCTCGGTCATTCTCACAGAAAACCCCACCTATCTCGTGGCTCTGCAGGCATTCCGGTATTATTCGGTGCAAATTGTGCCGGTCCTAAGCGATGAACAGGGGATGGACCCAGAAGACCTCAGAGCAAAAATCGAACAGTATCACCCCAAACTGGTCTATGTCATCCCGACCTTCGCCAATCCCACCGGATGGATATGGGAGACATCACGGCGCATGAATCTCATCGAAGAGTGTGACCGCCACAATGTGCTAATCGTGGAAGACGACCCCTATGGCGAGATTAAATTTACTCCCGATGAGCACTACCCTTCGCTAATGTCCTTAGCCCAGCAGTCCGGCAAAGACTGTGTGGTCTATACCAGTACGTTTTCCAAAACTGTTGTGCCTGCTCTGCGCATCGGCTGGATCTGTGGGGCGCGCGCACTGGTCACGGCGATGGTGCGCGCCAAGCAGGGAGCCGACTTGCACTCGAGCTCCCTCGACCAACAGGCATTGTTCCAGTTGCTGGACCAGTATGACCTGGATGCTCATATCGGGACGATTGCCGATGAATACCAGCGCCGGATGCGGCTGATGATCACTCTGCTGGAGCAGCAAAATCTCGAAGGTGCGCACTGGACAGAGCCTAAAGGCGGCATGTTCCTCTGGCTTGAGCTGGCCCAGGACCTGGATGCGGAAGTGGTGCTGAAGCAGTCCTTGCAGGAGGGAGTGGCATTTGTTCCAGGCACGGAATTTTATGTGGGTTCCCCGCAGAAGAATACCCTGCGCCTTAATTTCTCCCATACGGGCCGGGAAAAGATGACGGCCGGTGTGGAGCGGCTTGGGCGCGCTATCCACGAATGTGTGTCCTCAGTCCGCTAGGCGGCTTGAGACCGCACAGCGGTGGTTTTGCGGCTTGCCAGTAGCTGCTGGGTGAGTTCGGTGTTATGATGGTCACAATTGGATTCAAGCAATACATTCTTTAAAGGTGCCTGCGAAAGCAGGAGAATAGGGAATCAGGTGAAAATCCTGAGCGGTCCCGCCACTGTAATTCCGCGAGGAAGAGCCAGGAGACCTGCCTTTAAAGATCGCTGCACTCGTATTCGTGGAAATAGGGGTGGCACTTCCGCTTTAGCGGAAACTGTCATCCTCTCGTTATATCGGGAGGATTTTTTCATGGGATTTTTGCCTGTACTGCTCAATATGGACCACGTTCCGGTGCTGGTGGTGGGTGCGGGAACAGTGGGCCACCGCAAGATTGCCAAGCTTCTGGACAGGGATGCATCAGTGACTGTTGTCAGCCCTGTGCTTCCTGCGGCGCTGACGGCCAGATGGCGCGCCCAGACATTTCGATGGATCCCCAGAAATTACGAGGAAAGAGATCTTGACGGGATGCGCCTCGTGGTTGCGGCGACGAATTCCGCTGCCGCAAACAGGGCGGTGGTAGAGGATGCGCGTGCGCGCGGAATTTTGGCGCAAGACGCTTCGTCGCGGGATTCCTGCGATTTTCAGATGATGGCGGAACATTGGGAGTCGCCTTTTCTGGTGGCGGCCGTATCTACGACGGGGATATGGCCGGGAGCAGCCGCAGCCGCGCTTGGGGAACGGACACTTGATGCTAAATGGACACATCTGCTGGCAATGATGGACAGTTTCCGGCAGTGGATCGCGGGCCTCGATGATCCCGGCCTGCGTGCTGCGCTGTGGCATGACCTCCGGGCACGCCCTGTGCGGCAATGGCTCGACGAGTACGAGGATGAGGGAATCGAGAGGCTGACCATAAAAATTGGCGAGAGGCTGGAGCAGATGGCTCGCGACTGGTCTTTGTCAGCGGGAGGGGGGCAGCCATGGCGCAAGAATTAGGACGGGTATATCTGGTGGGGGCCGGGCCCGGCGATCCGAGGCTTCTGACTTGGAGGGCGCAAGAACTGCTCGGCACGGCCGATGTGGTGGTCTACGACCGATTGATTCACCCCAGCGTGCTCGACTTTGCAAACCCTGGCGCCGATCGCATTTATGCTGGCAAGGAACATGGCCGTGCGAGTGCTGCACAGGAGGACATTAACCGGCTTCTTCTCTACCACGCTCAGCACGCGGCCAAGGTTGTACGTCTTAAGGGGGGTGATCCCTTTATTTTCGGGCGCGGGGGGGAAGAGGCTGAATTCCTTCGGGCGCACGGAGTGGAGTTTGAAGTGGTGCCAGGTCTCAGTGCATCGGCAGCGGCGCTGGCCTACGCCGGGATACCACTGACGCACCGTGGCCTTGTCCGTGGCGCCACGATTTCCGGAGGCTATGGGGGACGCTTTGAGCAGTCATGGCAGCCGGGGCACGCATGGGTGGTGATGATGGGCCTGGAGCATGCCGACTCCCTAGTCCAAGACGCATTGCGCGGGGGCTTTCCGCCGTCGCTGCCCGCCTGTGCCATTGAATGGGGCACATGGGGGAATCAGCGCGTCATCCGCAGCGCCTTGGCCGATTTGCCAAGACGTCTGGCGGAGGAAAAGGCAGTGTCGCCCTGCGTGCTCGTCTGGGGAGAGAATGTGTCCCTCTCTCCTGAATTGGACTGGTTCGAGTCCCAGTCGGATTATCAGAAGCGCATTCTGGTCATCACCCGCTATCCCCTGCCTGTGGGGGAATTGCTGGAGGCGCGGGATGAGGGTGCCGAGATTTTGAACTGGTCCACCTGCGTGGAGCCCAGGGCCGACATCCGTGCGCTGTCGCAGATGCCGCCGGACGCCCGCATCTGGATACCAGATCCGGCTTTGGCCGAACTGCTTGTGCATGGGTGGGGGCAGGCGGGCCGGGACCTCCGGGAAATGCCGGAATTGGTATGTCCGGAGTCCGTCTTCGGGAAGATGCGCCAGTTGGGCTTTCAGGTCCTGACTGCAGCTCGGGGCCTGGGGGAGATGGAGGGGGGCACGGGACCGGTATACGTCCCATGGGACTCGCTTGGCGCCACAGGTTCCCGGCGGGCGTGGACCTTGCCGGACCGGGATAGGGAATGGAGCCCTCTGTGGGAATATCACCTGTCTGTGCCTTTTCAGGCCGTGGTGATGGCTTCTGACCAGGCGGGAGGAATTCCCGGCTGGGAGAGGCAGCTGGCCACCCAGGGATTTTATGGCCCCGAAAGGCTGCGGCCATGGTATGCGGACCAGGGCATTGCCCTTGACCCCTTGCCGGAAGAACGGTGGGGTGCGGCGGTCCGGAAATTATGGACGGAAGGGGTGAGCTCATGATTGTCTATCTAACAACGGCGGAAACAGACCTTCTCAGTCTCTCCCAGGCTGTCGAACGATGGGGGACTTTCGATTCGGAAGGGGTGCGGGCATTCAACCTGTCGGATTCTTATGACGGCGAGGCGATTTTGGAACAGATTCGGGCCAGCGGGCGGCTTGTGGTGATGCGGCTGCTCGGAGGCCGCAAGGCGGCCCCTGTGCTGTTTGACGCGGTGGCAGAGCTGTCGGCCGCCTCGGGCATTCCTC
>JAKAAS010000038.1 GCA_021802225.1 Bacillota bacterium | reverse complement strand
GTGCGAAAAGGGACATGCATGCGTGTTTACAGAAAAGATGGGAGCGATAGACGAGATGGCATGGCGGTGGACTGTCAGTTGACGACGGCTGTCCGCAGGGACTGGATTCCTCCCGTGCAGAGAGACGAATTCACCGCAAGATTCGTCGCCGCACGTTCTATTGTGGTATTAGCCGAATCACCCATGAACTTCCGTTCAGTGAATCAGCATCGAGACTCCCACGGCGAGTAGGAGCAGGCCCGTCCCGCCGACCTGGTACCGTTCGCGAATACGCTGGGCATAGTGCGCCACCAGATATCCCGTGACCACGGCAATCACTCCAATCAGGAGAAATCCGGTGCCGTCAATCTCGTGATGCCACCCGTATCCCACGGCACCGCTGAGGGCCGATAACGCCATCACCGCAGTGCCCGTGCCAATGGCCGTCCGCAGCGAATACCGCAGGCCGTACAGCAGCGCCACTAAAAACAGAATGCCTCCGGATGCGCCGATCAGTCCGGAGATGTTGCCAATTAGAAATCCCAAGACCCCGACCGCCGCCACCATGGTCCAGCTCGGCGCCTTCCGTTCCTGCCCCGGCACGGGAGGAATGACCAGAGGCGCATTGCGCCACGCGTGAGACAGAAAATTCCAGGACATGGCCACCATGAACACCCCGAAGGCCACCGTCAGCCAGGCGGTAGGGATGTGGTGAGACAAAATGACGCCGGTCTGCGCCCCGGCCATGGCTCCCAGCATGAGGAGCGCTCCTTGCTTGAGCGCCACATGATGCTGCCGGGCATAACTCCAGGCCACCGTGACCGAGGTTACCACATCGACGGCGAGACTGGTGCCAACGGCCGTGCGAAAAGGGACATGCATGCCCAGAGTCAATGCGGGCACCACGATGACGACCGCGCTCGCTCCAGAAAATCCGGTCAGCGCCCCGGTTATGAGGCCGATGACTAAATAGACGACGATGTCCATTGCTGGTAGGGAGCTCCTCTCTGCCGCAGGCCTTCCTGCTCTATTTTAATGCCCTAATACTATACGTTATATAGTATTAAAGTCAACTGACGCGGATGAAATGTGGAAGACCCCACAGTCCTTGTGAATGTTGATTGAGTTCATGCTGATTGCGGGCGCGTCGTTATTTGAGGGGGTGTCTGCTATCCATTGGGAACCGCGATGCATTTGGGTACGGTGGTCATTATCGCGGGGGCAACGGGCAATGGCTTACGCATGCGCCGTTATGGGATTTTTCCATCATGGTGCTGGTGGCCGAAGACGCGCACAGTGTCATTTTCTTTGTCATCTTCGCGCTGTTGACGAGAGGCCTATCGGGGTCCCTGTTTGTGCTAAATTCGCTGATGGCGAGCGGTTATTACGGAGAAAATCCTGTCACTTAGAGCTTGGAACCATTTCTCCCGGAAAGATCGTAGGGAACTTTTATGGAGGAATCACAACCGCATTCCTCATTGGTACCGACAGCGACCCGGTTGCGTTCATTATCGCGGGCGTCATGTTGGCTTCGCTGATTGCTCTGCTGGCGCTTGCGCTGGCCCGCTTAGGAACAGGTTGAGCGGGGTGCGAGTCTGGTGGCCGTGCAGCGTGCGGAAGGAATTGCCGTGCCTCCCAGCTAGGGGCCGGGGTTTGCGCGAGGAGGTCTGAGCCTCTCGCAATCAGGGGTGGCGGGCAGAAAAGCGCCGGAGCGCTGCGGCTTGTGCCCGCCATTGTCACAAGAACCCCCCAAACCTTTATTGAGATCCGGCGGAATCGTTCTGGCTGGTCCCCTGTTTTCCCCTGTGCCGCTCACGATCCGGACGCTGCCGCACTGGGCTGTGACCGGGCATGCACCGTAAGCGGAGGGGGGAGGCATGAGGGGTCTTTCCCCAGCAGTCTGCAGAAGTCCATACGGGCTGGCCGAGGCGGCGGCAAGTATTTTCGTCAATGGTCGTGAATCTGCCGCCACGGTCCGGACCTGGTGATTCTTAACTGCCGAGGGGCATGCAAATGCAATTGGCGCCGCCTTGCCGCCGGCGATACTTCGGCGGGATGGTATTGAGTCAAATCCTCACGAACGCACACGCATGGCGCGCTGCAACGCGCTCAACGAGCTTTACGGGTACCGGTTGCTCGACTGCAAGGTTGTGGTTTTCTCGGGGGGCCTGTGCCCAAAAGGTGCTGATCAAAATTAGCCGGATGGGCAAACCCACTGATCCCGGAAATATTAAATAAAGCGGGTGGCGCGAGTCGGCGGAATAAAGGGGGCCACTTCATAATTTTACATACATCCCCAGATGAGATCCGCACGAGATCTCTGTCATTCCGGACTCCGCGCCATTTCGCCGTCGAGGAATGTTCGGCAAAAATTGCGGAATTATGGGCGTTTTAGCCTCCTTACTGGTAAAAACCAGGGATCTCTCAGCATGCAATCCGTTGTCACCACCGTGCAATCCTGGTTGTCGTCACTAATTTTGAGCCACCCTGTCCGGAAACTCTTGTGGGGCCCCCGCTGAAGCTCGGATCAACATTGGGGCGTACGAGCCCGTGTAAGTCAGGAGGCGCGGCTCAGGAATTGGGGCACCGCAGCTATGGAATTGGTAGCGGTGGCAGGGATATAATGCTATGTTCCTGCAGGTAGTGTTGACATATCCAATAACATCTTTGAAGAGCCCCAGCCTAAGAAAATAATCTCTCTGAGCGCGAATGGCAGGGGTACGCAGAGCTTCAGCAAAATTCGGGGCGGGTCCTATCGTGAATTTTTGGACAGGTTCCTAGATATGTCCATAAATGTGAAGGACAGAATCTAGAAGGAAAGCCATTCGCAATCTTTGCCGCATATAGGTATCGGACAGATCGATCGAAAATACATTTTGGATTCTCTCGAGCCGATATCGAAGAGAATTGTAGTGAATATGAAGATTTGCAGCGGTAGGCCGCAATTCACTTTCATTGTCAAGGAATGCTTTTAGCGTCAGTAGTAAATTCGCGGAGTGCTGTTGATCGTATCGATAGATAGGATCCAGTATTTGCTTGCAGAAACGCTGTAATACGTCGATATTTGACGGATCAAAAAGGAGCAAAAATGGGTCGATGCGATCCATATCCACTATAGAGCCATGAAAATTTAGCATGGTTAACCAAGGGACTAATTTCTTTACTTTGAGCATTAATTCAGCATAGCCTTCAGGCACGGAACACACTGAACTGACTATTACTGAAATCCGTAACTCAGGAAATTCAGGTTGCAATATACGCCGAAGTTCTTTCGCAATATCTACGTGGCGATGTGCACCAACCAGTGCAATGAATTGCGTGCCTGACACATGAGACAGTAAATAAGGTAATTGCCGATTTACGAATGGGCGGAGCGATTTCAGTCTGCGGTTGATAGACTCGATGTATTCAGGAGAGGGTAGCTCCGTTGACTGCGGATCAAAAACAGCGAGTAAGATTTTGTGCGGCTGACAAAGATCTACTTGCAAATACTTGGCGCGCTCCATCGCGACACCCATGTTCGGCTGGACAAGAATGTCATGCAGCAAACTGTTTTGTAAATCTAATCTGAGTGCCTGGGCGATTTCCTGCCGAGACGTCGTTATTATAATCAAGGATGAAGCGCGTTCGATCGCGATGTGGTCTATTTCGTCAAATCCGCTCCCCGATCTGAGCACCAGTAAGTATCCGACGATCTGATTGTCCTGCAGCATCAGTGCGACCATGAGCCCGTTCACTTCATCGTGGCAAAATTCAAAAGGAGTTCGGAACCGTTCGGAACCTTTTATCATAGCAGGCACGTCCACTATATTGTCTAATTCACATTCCAATTCCGAACCCGGCCAGCATATATGCTGGCTTGCGTGGCCAAGGGAATCAATATACCAAGCGTCGCATTTGAGAAGACGTGATAGGGAAGACAGTGCCTGCGTGATACCGTCATTTTCGCTGGAATGAGGAGTATCGAGCAAGTCTTGATGAATTTGCAGTAGACGGTTTGTTTGCGCGAATAATTGGGCATTCCTTATTGCGACACTGGCCAGCGTGCCTAAACTCATCAGCAGCATCACGTGATCCTTGGTGAAATTGCGAGGTATGCGAGTTACAGCGAATAGGACGCCAATTACGTCAGCCCCAACGTACAGTGGCACGGCGATTCCTGCTGTAATTTGTTCGTGGCGAATTGCCATAGCGGCCTTGGGATCGCTCCGGGAATCCTTCGCATAATCCGTGAATATTGTTGGCTCGCGTGTCTCAATGACTCGTCCCCCGATGCCTTCGCCATATCTCACTGCAGTGCCAATGAAAGCTGGGCTGGTACCGGCGCTGGCGCGTACCTCCACAACCTTTTCGGGTGGGTTGCACAGTGTAATGTAGCCAATGTCGGTTCTCAGCATCTCTCGCGTAATTTCGCAGATGCGATTGAGTACTTGCTGGAGGGGCGCGAGCGCGGCGATTTCGGCACCTACTTTCCCAAAATTGGCGACCCACTTTATAGGTTCGTGGATCAGTCTTTCGTCTTCTGCGGAGAAGTCTTCTTGATTCCCCTTTACTGCAGGAGTCTTATCAAATGTTGACAAATCAGAATACCCCATTTCGTTTTAATAGACATTGTAATCGGATTAATTATTAAACACAATGAGGTCACATCTAGCCGGATGCAGTTGGCCAGACACATAAGTAAAAGTACTTCGGAGCCTCGCAATACAGATTTTTGCTGTGGGAGGAATTTCAAAATGGGTTGTCCATGGTCATCTAGCTACGAATCAGACTTTTGGGAGAAGGCCGCTCAAGACCAATCACCGTACCCTGTGATTCAAGATCAGTTTTCGTGGAATGTGCCGGAATACTACAATATCGGCTGCGATGTGTCCGATAAACGTGCCGCCCACAGAGGGCAAGTAGCAATTATTTACGACAAGGGGAACGGTGGTCACGAAAAGTGGACATTTTGGGATTTGGCTACGGTGTCTGACCGGTTTGCCAACGTGCTGCGCGGGTTAGGGCTGCAACGTGGTGACCGGATGGCCGTTTTCCTCTCACAGTGCCCAGAGCTTGTCGTTGCCCACATTAGTGGATACAAACTCGGTGCAATTGTGGTTCCTCTGTTTGTTCTCTTTGGCCCAGAAGCCCTTATTTATCGATTAAATGACAGCAACGCAAAAGTTCTTGTGACGGACAAAGCACACGCAAGTGTGATCATGGACAATCGGAATAAACTGCCAGACCTAGAACATGTCATTCTGGTGGACGAATCGGTCCCGGGTACAAGCCTACTGGCTGGCCTACTTGCCAACAGCTCAACCCAAATTCAGGCGGTTATGACCCATCACGACGATCCTGCCGTGATTATATATACATCTGGGACAACCGGAGCCGCAAAGGGCGCGTTGCATGCCCACCAGGTTCTATTGGGTCACTTGCCTGGTGTGAGTCTGTCGCATGATTTGTTTCCGCGGCCGGGTGATGTTATATGGACTCCTGCGGACTGGGCGTGGATAGGGGGGATGTTTGATGTTTTATTCCCCGCTCTCCATTGGGGAGTACCAGTTCTCGCAAGACGAATGGAAAAATTTGACCCGGAAGAAGCCTATTCCATGCTTGAGAAGTGGGGAATTCGAAATCTGTTTCTCCCTCCAACGGCCATTAAAATGATGCGGCAAGTTGAAAACCCGCGGAACCGGTGGAGTTTAGACATACGAAGCATGGCGAGTGGGGGGGAGCCTCTCGGTCAGCAAACAGTGGAGTGGGCACGCGAAACGCTTGGCATCAACATCAACGAATTTTATGGGCAGACCGAATGCAACATGGTACTGGCAAACTCCCACACCATATTTCAGCCCAAACCAAATTCTATGGGGCGCGCAATGCCTGGCCATAAGGTGGCGATTGTCGACAAAAGCGGAAAAGAAGTCGTCAATGGCTGCGTTGGTGAGATAGCTGTGTTGCGCCCGGATCCCGTGATGTTCCTAAAATACTGGAATCGACCGGAGGCAACCGCAAGTAAATTTACTGGTGATTGGCTGCGAACTGGAGACATGGGACAGCAAGATGAAGAGGGTTATTTTACTTTTTCTGGGCGCGAAGATGACATCATTTCCTCGGCTGGGTATCGAATTGGACCAGCCGAAGTTGAAGAGGTACTGGTCAAACATGCTGATGTGCTCATGGCAGCGGTTGTCGGGGCCCCAGATCCCGTGCGGGGGCAAGTTGTCAAAGCCTTTGTGCAACTTGTCGACTCATCGAAAGAAAGCGCCGAGTTAATGGATGAGTTAAAGCAATGGGTCAAAATTCGTCTGGCCGCTCACGAGTACCCCAGGATAGTCGAATTTGTGAAAGACTTTCCGATGACTCCTTCAGGAAAAATACAGCGAAGTGTTTTACGCCAGAGAGAGGAGAAAACGCAAGCTGGAGGAGAGCCGGTAAATCCGTAGATGCCGGCCGAAGTGAAATCATTACGTGCATAACGAAGAATTTGTGTGACACAAAGATAAGCGATGAGGAGGGGTCTGCTATGTCCATACGCGAAAAGCCGTCTAATGAGGAAATCGCATTTCTAAATGCGCGGATCGATCGTCTTCCTGTGTGGAGCCTGAGTTCGTCCGTATTTTTCGTGATGGCCGTTATTTGGTTCGCTGTTGGGTGGGACATCACCAATATCGGCGTCAGTTTGCTGCCGATGGAAAGGGCGTTGCACTTCACCACAAAT
This sequence comes from Bacillota bacterium, assembly GCA_021802225.1. The sequence continues at coordinate 2,732 of JAKAAS010000038.1, read as the reverse complement.
CAGTCAGCAATTCCGGTAACAGCGAATTTACTCGCATACATGATTGGAGCATATAGCCTCGGCACATTGTCAGACTATTTTGGTCGGAGAATTGCCATAACTGTCACGATTATCCTTCTCATTGTGGGAGCTATCCTATGCGTGTTTTCATGGGATCTCGCATCCTTGACAGTATTTCGATTTATCTCTGGGCTTGGCATGGGTGCCCTTCTCTCTTTGGCCACGGCATTCACAACGGAATTTTCGCCTGCCAAGCAGCGGGGAAGAAATATCGCGTTAAACGTTATCTGGCTGGGCCTCGGCTTAGCAGCCCCGATGTTCCTGATGTTATTTCTATTGAACATCTCAGGGGGGTGGCGCATCATTTTCCTCGTGGGAGCGATTCCGATTGTTACGTTGCCGTTCCTACGGGACCGCTGGTTTCCAGAATCGCCGAGATGGCTCGTTATCCATGGGCATGGGGAGCGCGCTGAAGCCATTGTAAATCGAATGGAGCACACCGCCCAGCAAAAGACAGGTGAAGATCTTCCGCCCGTGCCGAGTGTTCCCACTGAACTTGCTGTTTCGCAATTTCCGACAAAGACGTTATTCGGGAAAAAATTCATTGTAAGAACCATTACGATTTTCTTCTTTTGGTTGTTATGGTATGTGTGGATATACGCATTTTTGATCTACGAACCAACCCTATTAAGTAAAATGGGAATCGCTCTCCCGTCGGGATTGTTATTTACTGGTCTTAGTTATCTTGCCTTTCCGATAGGAGCTCTGATATCGGCCTCTTTTGCAGATAAAATTCAGCGTAAATATACCATCGGTGGCTCTACTCTCATTCTTGTTGCCGGCCTTGTCGTCTTGGCGACAAGTTCATCGCCAATTATTACAATCGTTGGAAGTTCCATCGTAGCAATGGCGTATTTTTCTGCTTTAGGTCAGGCGTTGGTGTACACAGCGGAGATTTTCCCCACCCGCGCACGTGCCTCTGCATTGTCTGTGGGGGATGGATGGGGACATTTGGGAGGAGCGATTCAGCCCTTCATTGTTCTTGCTATACTCGCTAGCGCAGGAGCCGCCAGCGTGTTTTGGTTTATGGCGGGCGTGGCGTTTGTTTGCCTGTTGATCATTCTGCTTTTGGGCATACGGACAAAGGGAGAAGGACTTACTGAACTCGCCTCTTAGCGAGATACCGTCGAACTTTTCCATCGCTCTATTGTCGTGCGCGTTTTCCCGCGATGAATGTGAGTGAATGGACTGTTAAGAGGTTGGGGGGAGGCCATATCGGGAGAGTAGTTGTATAGAGTTGACATGAGGAGGAATTTGATGCTATCAAAAGTGCTAGTCGCAAACAGAGGAGAAATCGCTCGCCGAATCATTCGGACGTGCCGTGTGATGGATATTGCTACGGTTGCCGTATATTCCGACGCGGATGTGAAGGCTCTCCACGTTCAGGAGGCAGATGAGGCCGTTCGAATTGGTCCGGCACCGGTATCGCAGAGTTATTTGCAAATTGAGGCCATTGTAAAAGCCGCCAAATCATCGGGAGCGGAGGGGATACACCCCGGATACGGTTTGTTGAGTGAAAACGCCACCTTCGCCCAGGCTTGTCTGGATGCCGGATTGACATTCATCGGCCCGTCGCCGGCAGCGATTGCGGCTATGGGCGGCAAGGTACAGGCGCGCAATATCATGCGCCGCGCAGGCGTCCCCATTGTACCGGGGTCGGACGGGGCAGTTTCCGATGTTGACGCAGCGGTGGAGTGGGCCAATCGCATTGGCTATCCGGTTATGGTAAAGGCGTCGGCTGGTGGCGGAGGCATTGGCATGCAAGAGGTGGGCAACGCAGAAGAGTTGCGTCAGGCCTTTCCATCTAATCAAGGACGGGCCACGGCATACTTCGGCAACGGCGAGATGTTCCTGGAAAAGCGCATTATGTCGCCCCGGCATATCGAAATTCAGCTTCTGTGCGACGCGCACGGACACGGGGTGTACCTGTGGGAGCGGGAATGTTCAATTCAGCGCCGGAATCAAAAGGTCGTAGAGGAGGCTCTGTCTCCATTTGTCGACGGGGCGCTGCGCAACCGCATGGGCGAGGCCGCGTTGACCGCAGCGCGCGCCATTGGCTACGTCAATGCTGGCACCGTGGAGTTTCTGGTCGATGCGGACAAGAATTTTTACTTTCTCGAAATGAACACGCGACTGCAGGTTGAACACCCCGTCACGGAGTATGTCACGGGACTCGATTTAGTGGCCTGGCAATTGCGAATAGCATCTGGTGAGCCACTAGATTTTGAGCAAGCGGATATTGCATGTGACGGCCATGCCATCGAGGTGCGGGTGTATGCGGAAGACCCTGATAGGATGCTGCCATCTCCTGGCACCATTACGCACTTGCGTTTGCCAAGAGGTGATGGAGTGCGCAATGACGTGGGGGTGGCTAGCGGATCTGACGTGCCCCCGTACTACGATCCGATGATTGGCAAACTCATTGTGCATGCCCTGACACGACAGGATGCCGTCACCCGGATGCAACGGGCTCTGGATGAATACGAGGTGAAGGGTATCAAAACCAATCTACCCCTCCTGCGCCGCATCCTCTCCTCGGAGGCGTTTGCACAGGGACAGACCACCACTGATTTTATTGAGAGGATGACAACGCGATGAGAAGGTTTCTGAGTGTTGCCACGGAAATGGGGGTGAGGGGAAAGGCGTTAATTTCTTGAGTGGCGTTCCGCTCC
>JAKAAS010000037.1 GCA_021802225.1 Bacillota bacterium | reverse complement strand
TATTGCCCAACCTGCTGGAACTGGGGGATGAGAAATGTCAAAAAACTCTCGAGATGCGCCAGCGTTTCCTTCGCCTGCGGGAATCGCATCACATATTGGTCCACAGCTGGGTCATTGCCCGTTTTGCTGCGCAGCTCATCTACGTAGTAGGGATTGGGCAGGTACCGCACATCGAAGACCAGGTCAGCATCCTTAGGCAGTCCGTGCTTGAACCCAAATGAGACCAAGCGCACCTGAAACACTGCCGCTCCCCGGTCCAGCCGGAAAATATCGGAGATCCTCTGGCGGAGTTGCAGCGGGGTCAGCCCCGAAGTGTCGATGACCACATCAGCCTTGCCCCGCAATTCCTGCAGCGCCTGTTTTTCCTTGCGCAAGGCTTCCACCAGGCGGCCCTGCGCCTCGAGGGGATGCCGGCGGCGGGACAGTTTATAGCGCCTGATCAAAGTCTCTTCATCAGCCTCGAGGTAGAGCACCTGATAAGGCAGGGCCACCACTTCCAGTTCACGCAGGGACTCCGTCAGCTGGTGAAAAAAAACCCCTCCGCGGATGTCCATCACCAACGCGGCTCCCCGGACTTCGGGGCTCTTGTGCAGCAGTTCGGCAAACTTGCTGATGAGATTGGGCGGGAGATTATCCACACAGAAATAGCCCAGGTCCTCAAAGACCCGCATCGCCTCGCTGCGGCCCGCCCCCGACAATCCCGTGATCACCACTAAACGTGCCTGTTCCAATTGTCTCACCCCATATTTCTTTACCACGCGGGCCCGCTGCGCACTGATGGGCCACAATCCCGAGAGATGCTGCCAGCCCTGTACATTTTCATTCCCCGACACAGGAAATTCGCACCCTGTGTCGAATAAAGACTGTAAAAGAGGTTTTTATAGGAGGCATTGCCCATGGCGACACCGGAATTGTCGCGCAGACGCCGGCAACGGGGCGTGAGCGCCGCACCGGGTGACCCCGGGGGGGCGTCGCGTGCGGACCTTAAAAGAGCCGCCCAGGAGCGGCGAATGGAAAGGCAGTTTGCGTGGGCCTTCGTCGTCACCGTGAGCCTGACCACGCTTTACCTTGTGTGGCGCCTGCCCTGGGGACACCAAATTGTGAGCCGCCTCCACTAGTCATTCAAAATCCAGCGGTGAATGGCGTAAGCCGCGCCATTGTCCTGGACCGGCTTGGTCACATGGCGGGCAGAGGACTTGACAAGTTCCGAAGCCTGGCCCATCGCCACCCCAATTCCGGCGAAGCGCAGCATGTCGATGTCATTTTCCGCGTCACCGATCGCCATAATCTCGGGAGCGCCAATTCCCAGGCGCTCAGCCACCTTCGCCAGTGCCGGCCCCTTGCCCACCCCTGCAGGCACAATCTCCAAATAATCTTCCTGTGACTTAAAAAGACGTCCCTGAAGACCTAGCACCTCAGGGGTGATATCTTCCCGGAAACGGTCCAGCCGTTCGGGATTATCCTGCAAAAGAATTTTAATGGGCGGGGCCGGCCAGCGGAGAATGTCCCGCCCTATTTTCACTTCACCGGGAATATGATTGACCGCAATGTAATTCTGGGCCCGCTCATCTTCACGCGACAGCCACAGTTCATTGCCGACATAGACTTGCGTCAGAATGTCGCTGTCCAGCGCGCGGCTCACCACCAGGCGCGCCACATCGCTGTTCAAGTGCCAGGAGAACCAAGACCTCTCGCTCGGCATCTCCGCCACCATGCTGCCATTGTAGGCAATAAGGGGGCCGGTGCCCAGACTGAGTTGCATCCAGTACGGGATCGCGGACCGCATCATGCGGCCGGTCGCGAGCATCACCTGCACGCCAGCTTGCTGAATGCGGGTGACAGCCTCAATCAATTCCATGGATAGGGAGCCGTCTTCCTGCAAAGCGGTGCCGTCCAAATCGAGCACCAATAATTTTACGCGTACCTGATGATCCATCCTACTACCCCCGATACGACTGAAAGAATTAATGCTCCCCAAAAGGCGGCGCCAAATCCCGCTACGGCAAATCCCGGCACTACCGCTGCCACCAGCCACAGCATGAGTGCATTGATGACCAAGCCGAACAGCCCAAAAGTCAAAAGATTGATGGGCAGCGTCAACAGCTTCACCACGGGCCGGATGATGGTATTCACCAGGCCGAGCACTAAAGCCGCCACAATCACGCTTTCGGCGCTCACTGCCGTCACCCCCAGATTCAGGTGTGTGATCACCGCCAGTCCTGCCGCGGAGGCAATCCATACCGTTAGCCAACGCATAACGACACTCCCCTTTCCATCTGCGGTTCCCCTGTCTGGCGGGTTCGCAGCCCGGCATTCAAGGCGCGCGGGACAACTCCCCGTCCCCCTCCGCAAGCGGGGCAGATTCAGCCGCGGCTGCCGGGTTCAAATGCTCCGAGAGATAAAGGTGGACCGCTTCCGCCGCCTGGTGGGTCATTTTGGGCAGCTTCGCCATCTCTTCCACGCTGGCCCTTTGCATCGTGTCCAGATCCCCGTAGGTCTGGCGCAGAATCTTCTTGCGGGCGGGGCCCACTCCCGGAATGCTGTCCAGTACGGAGGCCAGATTCCTTTTGGTGCGCAAGCTGCGGTGATAGGTAATGGCAAACCGGTGAGCCTCATCGCGCAGGTGCATAACCAGCTTGAGGGCTGCGGAGTCCCGGTCCAAAATAATCGGGTCGGGGGACAGCGGCTCAAAAAGCCACTCGTGCTGCTTGGCCAACCCGAACACCGGGATGTCCTGAACCCCCATTTCCTGCATGGCCTGATAGGCATACCCCAGCTGCCCGCGCCCTCCATCGATGATAACCAATTCCGGAGTCTCTGCAAACCGGCTCTTCCCCAATTGCTTGGCATCTTCGGCCTGGTGATGAAAGCGGCGCCCAATGACTTCTTTCATCGACAAGAAGTCATTGGGTCCCTCCACCGTCTGGATGCGGAACCGGCGGTACTGGCTCTTGTCGGGTTTGCCATTGGTGAAAACCACCATGGACGCCACCGACTCCGTGCCCTGGGTATTGGAAATATCGTAGCATTCCATGCGCACAGGCAGCTTCGGCAGCCCCAGTGTGTGCTGCAGCCCAAGAAGAGCGGTGTCCCGGTCGCGCTCTTTAATTTCCATCCGCCGCAGGGCTTCGTCGCGGGCCAGTTCCGCATTTTGCCGCACCATGGCCAGCATCCGCTGCTTCTCCCCGCGCTGCGGCACTTTCAGTTCGACACGGCCGCCCCGCTTGTCCCGCAGCCACTGGTCAATGCCGCCGGCGTCCGGGGGGAGGCGCTCAATGAGAATTTCGGGAGGAATTTCCCGCGCCCGGTCGTAGTACTGCATGAGAAACGCCTTCGCAATCTCGTGGTCGTCTCCCCCATCCACCCCCGTCAGGGTGAACGATTCTCGCCCGATCAGGCGTCCATCGCGCACCATAAAGACCTGGAGATAGGCATCTTGCGCGCTGACCGTCCAACTGATGGCGTCCAGGTTGCGCCCCGCCTCTGCGGAAACTTTCTGCTGGGCCGTAATTTCCCGCACAGCCCGCACCTGGTCCCGGTAGCGGGCCGCCTTCTCGAATTCCATCTGGTCCGCAGCGTCATTGAGCTGCTGGACCAGGGTCTTCTCGACCGCGTCGACCTTCCCTTCCAGAAACAGCTCCACATTCTTCATCATGCTCCGGTAGCTTTCCCGGTCAATCAGCCCCTGGCAGGGGGCCGGGCAGCGTTTGATATGATATTCCAGACAAGGTCTGACCGCATTCTTGAATTTTTGGCTGGTGCAGTTGCGGATGGGGAAAATATAGCGCAGGAGGCGGATGGTTTCATGCACGGACTGGGCCCGGGTATAGGGTCCAAAATACCGGCTGCCTGAAGCATCCGGGCGGCGGGCGATCACCAGGCGCGGAAAGTCTTCTTCCCATGTCAGACGGATATAAGGGTACGCTTTGTCGTCTTTGAGGCGGATATTGTAATGCGGCTGCAGTTTCTTGATCATCGTCGCTTCCAGGATCAAGGCCTCGACTTCCGTATCCGTGGTGATGATTTCAAAGTCCGTGACGTGGCGCATCATCGCGGCCACCTTGGGCTGAAGCCGGCTGGAATCGAGAAAATAGCTGCGCACGCGCTGTTTCAGGCTCACCGCCTTGCCCACATAGATAATGCGCCCTTCCGCATCCTTCATCATGTAGACTCCCGGCTTATCCGGCAAAAGCTGCCGCTTTTCTTCCAGATGCTCTGACGCCATCGCCACGCCCTCCCTCAGTGCCCCAACCCCCGCCCAAGCTCGCCCTCTCACGGATGCACCGCTTCACGCCGCTTGAGATGGCGTTCCAGGAACTGCCCGGTATAAGAAGCCTGGCTGGCCATCACTTCTTGCACAGTCCCCTGGGCGACCACCTCTCCCCCCATGTCCCCCCCTTCCGGTCCCAGGTCAATGACCCAGTCTGCGGTCTTAATCACATCCAGGTTATGCTCGATAATCAGCACCGTGTCCCCTTGCCCCACCAGTCTCTGCACCACGCCAAGAAGGTGGCGGATGTCTTCCTGGTGCAGTCCGGTTGTCGGTTCATCCAAAATATAGAAGGTCCGCCCATCCGAGCGGCGGGACAGTTCTGTCGCCAGCTTTACGCGCTGCGCCTCCCCGCCCGATAAAGTGGTAGCCGGCTGGCCCATGCGCACGTAACCGAGGCCCACGTCCTTCAGCGTCTGCAGTTTGCGTTTGAGCCGGCTGTGCAGCTGGAAGAAGTCGAGCGCCTCATCCACGGTCATATCCAGCACGTCGGCAATACTTTTTCCCCGGTAATGCACATCCAGTGTCTCCCGGTTGTAGCGCGTCCCCTTGCACACTTCACAGGGCACGTAAATGTCGGGCAGAAAGTGCATTTCAATTTTGAGGATGCCGTCGCCCTTGCAAGCTTCGCAGCGCCCTCCGCGCACATTGAAGGAAAAACGTCCGGCTTTGTATCCGCGGATATTGGCCTCCGTGGTGCCGGCGTACACCTCCCTGATCAGGTCAAACGCCCCGGTGTACGTCGCGGGATTGGACCGCGGAGTGCGCCCGATGGGGCTCTGGTCAATCGCGATCACCTTATCCAGGTGGTCCATGCCCTCCATGCGGGTGTACGCGCCAATGCGGCGGTTGCGGGCCCCATTGAGGGTCACTTCCAGCTGCTTGCGGATAATGTCGTTGACCAGGGTCGATTTGCCTGACCCGGAGACCCCGGTGACCGCCACCATCAGGCCTAAAGGAATTCTGACCGTGATGTCCTTCAAATTGTGTTCCGTCGCGCCAATCACACTGAGCCAGCGTCCCTGCGGCTGGCGCCGGACTTCAGGCACGGCGATTTCCCGGGTGCCCGCCAGATATTGCCCCGTCAGGCTGTGCGGGTCTGCCATGACCGCTTGCGGGGTGCCTTGGGAGACAATATGCCCCCCGTAGATTCCGGGGCCAGGGCCCACATCCACCAGGTAATCAGCCGCCAGCATGGTCTCTTCATCGTGTTCCACCACGAGCACGGTATTGCCTAAATCCCGCAGTTTTTTCAGTGTGGCGATGAGCCGTTCATTGTCGCGCTGGTGCAGCCCGATGGACGGCTCGTCAAGAATGTACAGCACCCCCACCAGCGACGACCCGATCTGAGTCGCCAGCCGGATGCGCTGGGCCTCTCCCCCTGAAAGGGAGCCTGCGGCGCGGGACAGCGTCAGGTAGCCCAGGCCGACATCGAGGAGAAAGCTCAAGCGCTCGCTCACTTCCTTGAGGATAGGGCCGGCAATCCGCTGGTCGCGGTCGTTCCACACGAGAGTTCGCACAAAGTCCCGGGCCTTGCGCACGGACAAATCTGTAAAGTCAGCGATGGACAGCGACCCGACGGTCACCGCCAGCACTTCCGGCTTCAGCCGCTTGCCATGGCACACGGTGCAGGGCTTGGAGCTCATGTACTCCTCCACATCCTGCTTGGCGCTTTCTGAGCCCGCGTCCCGGTAGCGCTTGGCCAGAATCGGAATAATTCCCTGGTACCGTGTTGATTGCACGTGGTTGCCAAATACCCCTTCAAAATGGAACGGCAAACTTTTTTCATAACCATAAAACACAATGCGGCGCGCCTCCTCGGGGAGATCGCGGAAGGGCGTGCTCAGGGAATACCCGGCATCCGCAAAGACGGCCGCCAGCAAATTCGCGTAGAACCGGCTGGGGGCGCGGAAGATAGGGGCCACTGCCCCTTCATTGATGGACAGTGACGGGTCCGGCACTATGAGGTCGGGGTCCGGCTCCAACTTGAATCCGAGACCTGTGCAGGCTGGACAGGAGCCGTAGGGGGCATTGAAGGAAAACATCCGCGGAGTCAGCTCTTCCAGAGAAATTCCGCAGCGCGGGCACGCCAGTTCCCGGGAAAAGAGCTCTGTCTCCCCTTCCGGCTCGCCCACCTCAGCCAGTCCCCCACTGACTTCCAGCGCCTGCTCCAGCGATTCCGCCAGCCTGTGCGTAATCGTGTCCCGCACTACAATGCGGTCAACAACCGCAGAGATGTCATGCTTCTTGTTTTTGTTGAGGGCTGGTGCGTTCTCCACCTCGACGAGATCGCCGTCGACCCGCGCCCGGGTAAATCCCTGCTGGCGCAATTGGTCAAAGACTTTTTCATGCGTCCCCTTGCGGCCGCGGATGAGGGGCGCACGGATTTCCAGACGGGTGCCTTCCGGCTGCTGCATAATGCGGTCCACCATCTGTTCGACCGTCTGCTGGCTGACCTCGTCGCCGCACTGCGGACAGTGGGGCACCCCCACCCGCGCGTACAGAAGGCGCAGGTAATCATAAATTTCCGTCACCGTGCCCACCGTGCTGCGGGGATTGTGGCTGGTCGTCTTCTGGTCAATGGAGATGGCCGGCGAGAGTCCGTCAATGCTGTCCACATCCGGCTTGTCCATCTGCCCCAAAAATTGGCGGGCATAGCTCGACAACGATTCTACATAGCGGCGCTGGCCTTCGGCGTAAATCGTATCGAAAGCCAGGGATGATTTCCCTGACCCGGACACGCCGGTAATCACCACCAGCCTGTCTCTGGGAATCTCCAGGGACACATTCTTCAGGTTGTGCTGTCTGGCCCCTTTGATGGCAATCACTGTGCTAGCCATGTCCTTTGCGCTTCCCCCCTGCCGCTGCCCTGACCGGTGCTTCGTTTTCCAGTTCCATCAGCATATCCCGCAGCAGCGCCGCCCGCTCAAACTCCCAGTTGCGGCTGGCCTCTTTCATTTCCTTGCGGATCTGGTGCGCCGTCTGGATCCGCTCGCGGGCGGTCATCTCCTTCACGGGCTTCTGCACAGCGCCTTCGGCCTCAACGGATTTTGTGGCCTGTATGACGTCCCTGACGGCTTTGGTAATCCCCGTCGGGGTGATATGGTGCTCAATATTGTACTGGCGCTGAATGGCGCGCCTGCGGTCCGTCTCCTCGATGGCGCGGGCCATCGAATCCGTCATTCTATCGGCATACATGATGACATGGCCCTCCAGGTTCCTAGCAGCCCGCCCGATCGTCTGAATGAGAGAGGTCACGGAGCGCAGGTACCCCTCTTTGTCCGCATCCAAAATGGCTACCAGCCCGACCTCCGGCAAATCCAGCCCTTCGCGCAGGAGATTGATCCCCACCAGCACATCAAACTCTCCCAGCCGCAGGTCACGGATAATGGCCATGCGCTCCAGCGCATCGATGTCAGAATGCAAATAGCGCACCCGAACCTGATTTTCCCGAAGATATTCGGTCAGGTCCTCGGCCATGCGCTTGGTCAGGGTGGTGATTAACACTCTCTGCTCCTGTTTGACCTGCCCCCGTATTTCCGACAGGAGGTCGTCAATCTGTCCCTTAGTCGGCCTGATCACAATGGGCGGGTCAATCAGCCCCGTAGGCCGCACAATTTGCTCCACGATCTGTTCGGCTTCCTGCAGCTCATAGGGTCCCGGAGTCGCTGACACATAGACCACCTGGTCAATGTCCTTGAGAAATTCATCGAAGCGCAAAGGCCGGTTGTCCAAGGCCGAAGGAAGCCGGAACCCATGCTCGACGAGCGTGGTCTTGCGGGACATGTCGCCCGCGTGCATGCCCCGGATCTGGGGCACCGTGACGTGGGATTCATCAATAATCGTGAGAAATGGATGCGGGAAATAATCCAGCAGCGTATACGGCGGCTCTCCGGGCAGTCTTCCCGTAAAGTGTCTGGAGTAGTTCTCAATGCCGGAGCAAAATCCGACTTCCTGCAGCATCTCCAAATCATATTGGGTGCGCTGCTCCAGGCGCTGGGCTTCCAGGTCTTTGCCAAGGTCCTTGAGGACACGCAAGCGTTCCTGCAATTCCTGCTCAATGGCCCCAATCGCCGGCGCCACGCGGTCCTGTCCCATGACGTAGTGAGAGGCGGGGTAAATCGCAACGTGCTCACGCTCTCCCATAATCTCTCCCGTGAGAGCGTCAAACTCTCGAATCCGCTCAATTTCATCCCCAAACATCTCGACCCGGATCGCTTGCTCGCTCTGGTTTGCGGGAAAGATTTCCACCACATCGCCGCGCACCCGGAATTTTCCCCGCACAAAGTTGGAGTCGTTGCGGTCGTATTGGATTTCCACCAGCTTCCGCAAGATGGCGTCCCGCTCGCGCTCCATCCCCACGCGGAGGGACAGCACCAAATCCCGGTAGTCGGCCGGGGAACCCAAACCGTAAATGCAGGAGACACTGGCGACAATGATCACATCGGGACGCTCCAGCAGCGCCGATGTAGCGGAGTGGCGCAGCTTGTCAATCTCGTCATTAATCTGGGAATCTTTCTCGATAAACATATCTGTTTGCGGCACGTACGCTTCGGGCTGGTAGTAATCGTAATAGCTGATAAAATACTCGACCGCATTGTTGGGAAAAAACGCCTTCAATTCCCCGGCCAGCTGTGCGGCCAGGGTCTTATTGGGCGCCATCACCAGGGCAGGCCGGTTGGCCTGCTGAATTAGGTTGGCCATCGTAAAGGTTTTGCCTGAGCCCGTAACGCCTAAGAGCACCTGCTGCCTGAACTGGTCGGAGACCACACCGCGCACCAGCTTCTCAATGGCCTGGGGCTGATCGCCCTGAGGTTCATAGGGACTCACCAATTGAAAGACGCCCATCGCTCATCCTTTCTCAATTCTTGACTGCCGGTCCTTGGCCGCTCTCCACGCCAAATTGCCGCGCCACACAGTCTGCCGCAATCGGGTGTGAAAATCCTGCTTCAAGACAAAACGTCCTCCTTTGCCGTCCGGCTTGGAAAACTCGCCGAGCCAAGAGAACGTCTTTTACCGGAACCATGACAGCACAGCACGAGGAAAACCCACTCTCCGCCGACGTCTTTGCGGCCATCCGGAACACCTGCCGCTCTTTCTTTCTCCAATCCTTACATTATACCACGGAGGGGAATAGGTCAGACCTTCAAGAAGCGGCGCAAGGCGACAATGCTGGCCACCCCCCCCACCACTAAACCACCAATCAGGGTAAAGTCCAAGGTTTTAGCCATCACCTGC
>JAKAAS010000036.1 GCA_021802225.1 Bacillota bacterium | reverse complement strand
GGCTGGTGGGCGATCGTGAGGGTGCTGACGCGGTCGCTGCCGCCTTTGGAGAGGGGATGGATATGGTCGATTTCGAGCGGCACGTTCCGGGCGCCGCAATAGGCGCATTCCCGGTTCCACGTCTCCAGCAAATATTCCCGGCCTGCGTCACCCTGGAGTGCCCCTTGTTGATATGCGATGCCGGAAATTTCAGCGTTCTGCAGGGCCTGGATGTCGAAGCGCACCAGTGCCTGCGACCACGCCGTAACCGGCGCCATACGCCTCAGCTTATTGACCCATGCCAGCGTCGTATCGACCCGGTGCCGCAGACTAGGAGCGAACCAGCGTGCGGGCTTCGTGCGGTTATTCAAACGCGCCAAACGGTGCTGCAACTCCAGCAGCATAAGCACAGCGGCCTGGCGGATGACCCCGCCGGTGGTGCCGTCCACCGTGTCCGACTCCCGCACCAGGGCCACGCCCGTGGTCTGGCTGCCGGGGTCCAGTTTCAGGCGCAGAGGCTGCAAAACGGACTCTTCCTGCAACCGATCCACCAGGCGGATAGTGAACGGCACCATACGATGCACCCGCGCCCGTCCACGTTCCAGCAGCAGCCGCGCCCGTTTCTCCGAGCACGGCATCAGCGGTTTCTTTCTTTTGTCCAAAACAAATACCGCCATACATCCTCCCCCGTCCTTACGGACGCTTGTGACTCAGGCTACCGCCTGTATCCCCTCGGGAATGTCTGCAACCGGCTCCTGCCTGTGAGGGCAGCGGCTGGAACCTTCGGCGCTTTGCCTTTCGCCAGCATGATTCCGGCCTGTGAAGCATTCGCCGGTGCGTCTTGACGACCCATTGCAAACGTAGCGGACTGGTTACCGCTTTCCCTGGTCGACCTAGCCTGCGCTACCTTGCAAGCTCCGGCCTTCAGGCCGGGGTGATTGACAGCCCCACCGTACTAGTAGCCCAAGATGTGCGAGTTGTTCCCATGTCCGTCATCCTACCATTTCGGGGGAGCCTTTGACACAAAACCAGGGGTCCCCAAAACATGGGCCGGCGCCTGCGAATTCCGAGCGGCGCCGTCAGACGGCAGTTATTTCGACACCGTCCAGTACTGCGCATAGAGAAAATCCGTCACAGGATTGAATGTGCTGACCGTGCCGTGCACATTCTTGGCGTGAACATTGAGACCAATTTCACGGGCATATCCTTGAGGAAGCCACGGCATCCACAAGACAGGCAAATCTTTCGCCCCCCACGCTTCATAAGCATCCATGCGCGCTTGGATCTGTTGGGGTGTTCCCGGTTCGTATGTCGCCTGGATGAGAGCATCCATTGTCTTGCTGTTGTAGGAGCCGCTGTTTTCTCCCGCGCCGGTGGCAAAGAGATTGCCGCCTGTCGGGTAGTAATCCAACTGGTACGTCCACCCAGCGCCCCAATAGGCCATGGCCCATTTGTTGGCGGAGGCAGGAACAGCTTCCCCCAGCAACTCATCGAGCGGCAGACTCTGCAGACTCACTTGAATGCCTTCCCTAGCCCAGTCGGTCTTAAGAAGCTGGGCCATATTGGCGATGGTTTGACTAGCCGAAACGTAGATGAAGGGAAACTCCAGTTTCTGACCGTGCTTGGTCATCACCCCGTTGACCAGATGCCATCCGTGGGATTCCAGCAGCTTCTCCCCTTGGGCCGGGTTGTAGGGATAGGGTGGCACACTTAATGCACTGTCATAAAATGCGGTCTTGGGTTGCGAGGGCACTGGCCCGTCCGTAGCCACCCCCAGCCCATGGTACAGAGAGCCGATAATGCCCTGCTGGTCGATTCCCATCTCCAAGGCTTCCCGCACATAACGGTGCTGGAACACCGTGCCAACGCCGCCAGGAGCTTTCGGGTCCATGTTCAGAAGCAGATAATTCATACCAAACAGATAGCTGGAACTGAAATCGTCGGTAGAAGCCAGTTGGTTCTTGGTTTTCCAAAGAGACGCCGGAAGATATCCCACATCCACCGTCCCGGTCTTTAAACCGGTAAAGTCGCTGCTGGCCGACGCTTCATAAGCGAATTCCAATTTTCCAATCGTGGCTTTATGCCCTCCATAAGAAGGATTCGGCACGAGCGACCAGTAATCGTTAGGCTGCCAGCTGTCAAATTTGAAGGGACCGTCCACCACATGATAAGCCGCATTCGTAGGGGAGTTGCTCACCTTCAAGATATACTTCAGTTCTTGCGTCATATTCGTGGGGTACTTATTCCACACAGACTCTGGAACCGGCGTGATCTGGCTCAGACCGTTATGGATAAACCACTGGGGATTGGCCGGCTTGTCGAGAGTGATCACCACGGTGTGGCTTCCGTTAGCGACCACGCTCTTCCAGTCAGAAGGCACGCCGCCGCTGCCTGACGCGCCATACACCCACGGTGCGCCGTTAGTGGCGGCGGCCTTGATGATGTCCCACGTAAACACCACATCCTGGGCAGTGACCGGGCTGCCATTGGACCACTTGTATTTGGATCCCAAGGTTACCGTGTACTCCGTACCCTGCGCGTTGTAATGAATGCTCTTCGCCAGCGAGGTGGCATAACTCACCTGGTTCCCCTTGTTCAGGTCTATCAGCGGTTTGTACATGAGATACTGGACCTGGGCGTTAATCTCCGTGTAGGACGTTGAGCTGATGACAGGGAAAAACCAATTAGGCGAAGACTGCGGCGTCATAGCGACCACAATGGTTGCAGCTTTTACAGGTTGGGCACTGGCCGGCTGGCTGCTCCCACATCCCGCCAGCCCCACTGCCCCGACACTTACTAGGACCGACGATAAAATTGCCAATGCCGACTGCTTCATCGTTCGCCTCCTGTTTGGATATGGATTGCCAGCAAATTTACACAATTCCGTAATTGATTCGACAAAAAGTCACACAAATCCTGCACTGCGGCCGAACTGCTACAAATTCCCAGATATGGCCCCAGCGCCTTTGACAATCGCAGCAAGCGCTCCCTGCTGTTGGCGCAAAAGTTTGCGCGCACTGTCGGGGCTAACCTTCAATAGCCCTGCCACGATGGCCGTCTTCACCTCCTGCTCACAGTGGTCCAACAGACCGGCCGCCGCGTCATAATCTATCTCCAGGGCCAACATCACAATGCGCCGCGACCGGTCCACCAGTTTGTAATTTGTGGCTTTCAGATCCACCATCAGGTTCCGGTATGTTTTGCCCAGGCGCACCATGGCAGCCGTGGTGAGCATGTTCAGCACCAGTTTGGTCGCCGTGCCGGCTTTCAGCCGGGTCGATCCCATAATGACCTCGGCACCGGTGGGAATGGCTATGACAATGTCCGAGAATTCTTTGACCTCCGGGTCGGCATTAGCGCTTACCGAGACCGTACAGGCTCCCCGGCGCCTGCCTTCCGCCAGGGCCCCCAGCACAAACGGTGTTCTCCCGGAGGCAGACAGGCCCACAACCACATCCTGAGAATGAACGTCTGCCTCGTGCATTTGCGCCTGTCCTGCCTCTACACTGTCTTCAGCGCCTTCGACAGCATGAACCAAGGCGGCAGGTCCTCCTGCTATAAATGCCTGCACCATGGCGGGATCTGTGTTAAAAGTCGGCGGGCATTCGGCCGCATCAAGAATCCCCAGCCTGCCGCTGGTTCCTGCGCCCACGTAAAACATCCGGCCCCCGCGCCTTAGCCGGTCGCTTATCGCATCCACCGCCTCGGCGATCTCTGCGAGATGGTCCCGGACCAAGAGGGGAACGGTCTGGTCACCAGCATTCATCACCTTCAGCATATCTACTGTAGTCAGCGTTTCCAGAGAAGGAATCGTCCGGTCCCATGCTTCTGTCAGCAAACGCTCAATCGTTTTATCCGGTTCCATAAAGTTCCTCCACCGAGCTAGTTATTGTAATAGATTATGACCGCGGAAGTATTGGTGCCACGTTTCCCATTCCCCGACCGCAATAAATCCTCCGTTGTGCAAATCCTGCTTGTTATAGTGCAGAGGCTCTCCGGCGAAATCCACCACCTTCCCTCCCGCCTCTTCGATGAGCAGCTGGCCAGCTGCACTGTCCCACTCCATATTGGGTGTCAGGCGGGGGTAGATATCTGCCGCCCCCTCAGCAATGCGGCAAAATTTCAGCGCGCTGCCCATGAGCTGCAAAGAATGGTCGCCAAGCCCCGCACTGTCAAGCCAGTCCACCTCGCTCTGCCGGTGCGAGCGGCTGATAATCGCACGGCAGGGGGACGATAAGGGCCGGGTATGAATACGTGCCGTGTGCCCACCGCTCAAGCGGTAAGAGCCGGCTCCGGCTACGGCCACATAGGTGATTCCGCCCTGCGGCCAATCCAACACACCAATCACCGGGCGCTCACCAACAATCAAGGCCACATTGACCGTGAACTCCCCGTTGCGGCGCACAAACTCTTTCGTCCCGTCCAGCGGGTCGAGCAGCCACAACTGATCCCACTGCCGCCGCACCGCGTACGGCTCCGCGGCTTTCTCTTCCGAGATAATGGGAATATCGGGATAGCTGTCTTGCAGGACCCGCACCAGCACCTCTTGGGACGCCATGTCAGCCGCCGTTACGGGAGACCGGTCCTCTTTATACTCCACATCAAACGGCTGGGCCATGACATCCAAAATCTTCGTCCGAGCCCGAGACACAGCCCCGACGACTGTTTCAGCCATTTTTTCAAAACTGTCCATCCCTTCACCCCATCACTATGGGCCCGTCTGCGCGCCTAGAGCTCCGGCCGACTCCAACACCATAAATTCCATCGCACCCTCATTATAAATGCAGATGGCGGCGAGATCGAACAGTGGGCAATATTTGGCTATTGCCGCCGTCCATAGTATGCTGTCAAGGAACAACCCAGCGGAATCACCAGACGGATATTTAAGGAGCGAAGCCCTGTTGAAACCTTTGAAGTCTCTATCTGCACCAGACATTCCCCTAACTTGTGCGCAATTCAGCAGCCTATCGCTTTCTAGCGACCACAAGCGCGCCACCATTGCTGGCGAGGCCCACGATGACCGCTGGGAACTGAGTCTGGCAGATTCCGGGGTAGTGCACCTGACATGGCACAATGGCCCCGATGCCTACGATTGGCTGACCCGTGAACTGTACTCCTGGCCCGAAACCCTGACGCGTATGACTATGGAGAGCAATGCCGCAGGCTGGCGGCTCTCTGGAGGCGCCATGACCGTCGACGTGCTCAAAGAAGGCATCATCCGCGTGCAAACTCTCACCACAGTATTTTCGTACAGCCATTTCTACCGCCACAACCACCATCTCCGCTGCGCATTGCAGTCCTCCGCGCAAGAACATCTGTACGGTCTGGGTGAAAAAGTCGGCGGCCTTGATAAGAAGGGCAGGTTCTGGACCCAGTGGGCGACAGATGCCGTGCCTCACGAGGACCACACCGACCCCTTGTACCAAGCCATCCCCTTCGCGCTGCTGGGCCAGAGCGCCGGATTTCGCGGGGTATTTCTGGCCAACAGCGGCCGCACCTATTTCGACGCCACCGTTTTGGACACCCTCTGGATCGGGGTGGATGACGGGCCGTTAAGCCTCTATTCCATTCCTGGCCCCACACCGCAAAATGTTGTCGGCTTATATACTGCGATTACCGGCCGATTTCCCCTGCCGCCCCAGTATGCGCTTGGCTTCCAGCAAAGCCGCTACAGTTACATGAACCAAAGCGAGGTGCTCAAACTGGCCCAGACATTTCGCGAATATTCGCTGCCGCTTGACGTGATCTACCTCGACATCGATTATATGGACGGCTACAGAGTGTTCACGTTCAACCCACAAACCTTCCCTGACCCTAAAGAATTGACTAGCGCCCTGTCGCAATTGGGTGTCTCTGTAGTCTCCATCATTGACCCGGGGGTCAAGGCTGACGCCAGCTACTCCGTCTATACCGAAGGACGCCAGGGCCGGCATTTTATGGAGTACCTCAACGGGGAAGAATTTCATTCTCAGGTCTGGCCAGGCCTCTGCGCTTTCCCTGATTTCGCACAGGATGAAACACGGAAGTGGTGGGGCAGTTTGCACCACGCGCTCGTCACAGCCGGGATCCGGGGTATTTGGAACGACATGAATGAACCGGCGTGGTGGGGAGACGGAAGCGCCGGCACTTCCTGCCACCCCGATGAAGAAGGCGGCATCATTCACCATGCCCGGGGCCAGGAACTGCCGCACCGCCTGGTTCACAATATGTATGCTCTGCTGGAAGCCCACGCCACCTATGATGCTTTAGCGTCTAGCGGCGCTCGCCCCTTTATTCTCAGCCGCTCAGGCTTCAGCGGTATTCAGCGCTACGCGGCGGTGTGGACCGGGGACAACTCCAGCCGTTGGGACCATTTGGCCATGGCTATTCCCATGTGCCTCAATTTGGGATTGTCCGGGATCCCGATGGTCGGTCCCGACATTGCCGGATTTCTCGACAATGCCAGCCCTGAGCTTTATGCGCGGTGGATTCAGGCCGGGGTGTTCTTTCCCTTTGTGCGTGCCCACAGCGCAATCGGCACCGACCGCCATGAACCCTGGTCCTTCGGGGACGAAGTGCTGGACATCGCGCGGCGCTACATCCAGTACCGGTACCGCCTGCTCCCTTACTGGTACGCCCTGTTATACCAGGCGCATCTCTTTGGCACGCCAATGATGCGCCCGATGTTCTGGGATGACCCCTCTCCCGAGTTCATGACCGTGGACGACCAGTTTTTTGTTGGCGACGCCATGCTGGTGGCGCCTGTCGTGGAAGAAGGCGCCGTCTCGCGCCCAGTATCTCTTCCCTCCGGGCGGTGGTATGATCCGTGGCGGGGACAGTGGCTCGAGGGTCCACTGCGTATGACCGTGGAGGCCCCCCTCGACCAACTTCCTCTCTTTCTCCGCGCGGGCGCCATTCTCCCCTTAGCCGACCTAGTTCAGTCCACAGCCGAATGGGGACATACCAGCCCATGGCCTGCCACAATCTGGGTGCTTCCTGGCGACGGGGCTCTGGACCTTTATGCCGACGATGGCTATACCAATCAGTACAGTACTGGGCACTACCTGATAATCCGGTTCACTGTCCGTGAAAGCGCGGGCACGCTCCGCATTGGGTGGTCGCGTCAGCAGGGAGGAGATTTCCTTGTTCCCCCGGGTCCTGTCGTCCTGAAGGCTGGTCCCCTTCCGCCCGGCGTTTTGCCCCGCATCAAAGGGGACGGGCGCGTACTTCAAAAGGGGGAGAAGTCCCGTTTTGCCTACGTTTCCGTGGATCTCTCACAACAGACAGGGACGGTGGATGTCGTTTTGCAGCCTTAAACCTTCTGTTGCCTGTTTATTGAGATTTTTCTATTATTGAAAGAATAAGGCGGTCCTTTGCCAATCGAGTTACAATCTGGCTATGATATCTTAAGCGGACTGTAGAAATCTAGCCGCCCAAACGAGAGGATGTGACAGCATGAGTGAAGATACATACCGGCCCGGGCTGGAGGGAATTATTGCCACCGAGACTGCACTCTCCTACCTGGACGTTGACCAGGAGCAAATCGTCATCCGCGGCTACGACTTGATTGAACTGGCCAACACCGTGGACTACCTCAAAGTCGCCCACCTGCTAATGGAGGGGAATCTCCCGTCGCCGAGTGAGTACCACCAATTCACCCACAGCCTAGCAGAACGCCAGGCTGTGCCGGATGAAATTTTTGCCATCATGAAAGCATTGGGACCCCATCCTCACTTGATGGATTCTCTGCGGACGGCTCTCTCCGGACTCGCAACTTTTGACACCTCCCTGAGCCGCCTTGACCCGCAAAGCACAGCCGAGCAGGCCATGACCCTATTGGCGCGCATGCCCGTGATTGTGGCTAACAGCTACCACATCAAAAATCATGAGGCCATCGTTATGCCCAATCCGGAACTCCCTTACGCCGCCAACTTTCTGGCCATGATTACGGGCACGGTTCCCGACGACACCGAAGCGCGGGCCTTCGACCAGCTGCTCACCGTTTACAGCGAACACGAGATGCCCAACTCCACGTTCACCGCCATTGTGATCGCCTCTACCCTCTCGGATATGTACGGAGCTCTGGTGGGAGCCGTTGCCTCGCTGAAGGGCACACTGCATGGCGGAGCCAATGAGGCTGTCATGCGGATGCTGCTGGAGATGAAGACCCCCGATCAAGTGGAGCCTCAACTGCTGGCAAAACTTGCGCGCAAGGAGCGCATCATGGGATTTGGCCACCGCGTCTACATGAAAAAGCCGGACCCCCGGGCCATGCTGATGAAGGACTCTCTCAAACGCCTGGTGGCGACCAAAGGCCATCAGGAACTCTACGATATGTGCGTCATCGGCGAGACCGTCATGCAGCGGGAAAAGGGGTTGTATCCCAACCTCGATTATTACGCGGCGCCCGTGTACTATCTGCTGGGTGTGCCTATTGACCTGTATACTCCCATATTTTTTGCGGCACGCACGGCTGGACTGGTCGCTCACGTCCGCGAGCAATACGGCCATAACCGTCTTTTCCGGCCGCGTGTCCGCTACACGGGCCCCCGCAACTTGCACCCGTGATCACTCCCTGGCCCGCCCCGTCATGACGGGGCGGGCCCTGAAAGGACTGGGTTTTGTGCCGACGAAAGACGCAGATTCTCCTAATGCCGCCATTGATTCTGTCCTGACGGCTATTGCCGATTACGTGACAACCACGCCGATCGTTCACAGCGAGGCTTACACCATGGCCCACTGGGTGCTAATGGACGCCATTGGTTCCGGCATTTTGGCGCTGAATTACCCTGAATGCCGGAAACTGCTGGGCCCCGTCGTTCCGGGCGCTACATTTCCGGGCGGGTCCCGGGTGCCAGGGCTCCCCTACGAACTCGACCCCGTACAAGGCGCCTTCAATATCGGCTGCATGAACCGCTGGCTGGATTACAATGATACCTGGCTGGCCCAAGAGTGGGGTCACCCCTCGGATAATATCGGCGCTATTTTGGCCTCTGCCGATTGGAAAAGCCGTGACAATCTTCTCAACGGCCTCCCCGCGCTGTCCATGCATGATGTGCTGACAGCTATTATTCAAGCTCACGAAATTCAAGGCATGCTGGCTCTGGAAAACAGTCTCAACCGCGTCGGCCTGGACCATGTCCTGTTTGTCAAGGTCGCCTCCACCGCGGTCAGCGCGCACCTTCTCGGCGCCACCCGGGATCAAATTATCCACGCCCTGTCTAACGCCTGGATCGACAACGGCAGCCTACGCACCTACCGTCATGCGCCCAACACCGGCTCACGCAAATCCTGGGCGGCAGCGGACGCCACCAGCCGCGGCGTCCGCCTGAGCCTGATGGCCCTCGCAGACGAAATGGGATATGATACGGCCCTATCTGCGCCGCACTGGGGATTTAATGATGTGGTCATGCACTCCCAGCCCATACGCCTCAGCCAGCCCTTGGGGTCGTACGTGATTGAGCATGTGCTGTTTAAAATCTCGTACCCTGCCGAATTCCACGGGCAGACAGCCGTGGAAGCCGCTATCAAGCTGCACCCAAGCGTAGCGGGCCGTCTTGACCAA
>JAKAAS010000035.1 GCA_021802225.1 Bacillota bacterium | reverse complement strand
AAAAGCACGGGAAAGACTGGGGATGTTCGGTGCGGTATTTGGTTTGGCCAGCATTATAGGTCCGACCCTGGGGGGCGTGCTGGGCCAGTATTTTGGTTGGCCGGCTGTATTCATCGTCAACCTGCCCATTGCCCTGATTGTGCTTTTCATGCTGCGCAAAGCGCCTCCCTCGGCCGTGGTTGCGCGGCCTTTGCCTGACTGGATAGGCGGTTCCAGTTTCAGTGCGGGACTGGCCAGTCTCCTTCTGGTGCTCATGGGACAGGGCCTGGTCCGGATCATCTTCGCCGTGCTGGCGGTGGTATTTTTCGGGATTATGATCTGGCGCCAGCGTGCCGCCATGACACCGTTTCTTGACACCAAGCCCCTGGCGAACAAGGCTGGCATCGCGCTGATAGTGGGAGCCGGACTGATTGGGCTCGACATGTCCGCCGCGATTTTTGTTCCGGCGCTGGTGCAGGCCGACTTGCACTACTCGGTTCTGCAGTCAGGGCTGGCTCTGCTCCCGGCAGCGTTCACGGGGGCGCTGCTGGCGGGTGCGGGTGGGATCCTGGCGGACCGCATGGGAGCCAAGAAAGTCCTCGCGGTGGGTCTGGTCGCCGCGGCTGTCGGAGGTGTTCTGCTGGCGTGGCCGCCCCTCACATTCGTCCGCTTCATTCTGGCCATGATGGCGCTCGGAACAGGCACGGCATTTACCATGGGGGCACCCTTAAACCGCCTGGCCTTGGACCTCTACCGGAAGGAACAGGCTGGCGAAGCCTTGTCCCTGATGGCCGTCTTCCGGGCTACGGGCCTTGCTGCCGGCCCTATCCTGCTGACAGCGGCCAAAGTGGTGCACGGATTCACCGGCATGTACGGGGTCGTGGCCATCGCCTCAGTGCTCGGTGTATTTATCTTCTTGGCCGTGCCGGATAAGTCACGCGGGGTCGGCCCCGCGTTCGCGCAGAAAAGCTAGGGCGCGGCGAAGGCAGATTCGATGGAGCTGGCTGGGGTCGTACCTTGGAATGTGCGGGTGATGCGGCCCCCGGGGCTAACAAGAAAAATAGCGGGCATTTCCTGCGCTTTTTTTGCAAAGACGGTAGTGTCAGCGGGGTCGATGGTGAGGGCGGACAAGGGCAGGTGGTACGTCGCCGCGTAGCGTTTCAGTGTCGCCTCCAGCACCTTGAGCCCGTGCGCGCTCGACCCCAGAAATTGCCCAGACCCGTCGGTTCCGGCCGAGGCATTGTCTTGGGGCCCCGCGATGCCAATCCCGCCTCGCGGGGAAATATCTACAAGCACCACCCGGATGTGGTGCTCACGGCCCCAGCGTAAGAGCTGGGGCTCTTCCCACTTGGCCTCCCACGCACAGTATTTGCACCATGACGCCATCGCAATGACGACGGCGCCATTTTTGTCGACAAAAGGCGTAGTTTGCCATGCATTTTTGCTGACGGACCAGACTTTGTATTGGGGAGGGGAGGCCTGATGGCTGACCGACGTGCCGCAGCCGGCTAGGACAGCCAGTGATGCAGCCAGACCTAAACTGCCAGCGAGTGATATTCGCAAACTTTTACACCTCTCTGCACTTTTGACGTTATTGTAGCACGGGCCTGAGATCACGGGCTAGCCCAACGCAGTATAGGGGGAGGTTTCAGGGGTCGTAATCGATTTGGTCGCAGGCAGGCTTCATGAGCCCGCTGACACTGCGGTGTTCCTTGCTGTTGACGTAAAAGAGGCGCTCAGGGGATTCACCTGACAGATCAGAGGGTACCGGTGGGGCGTCTGATGCTAGATGGCCATCAAATTCTTGACTTGGATGGCCGCCCGGCGAGAGAGATTTGAGTGCTAAGAAGAGTCGTTGCGGCTCTTGACGCTTTTGGCCGCGGCAAGGAGTGTTGGACCGCCAACCGGCTCCGGTCTCCATATCCTGGAGGGGGAGCGCCCACAGAAGCGTCGGTATGCGGCGAAGGGCGTCCACAAAAGCAGGCGCGGGACTCCGGCGTTGCTATATTGGTGAGGGTTTTGAGCGATGGCGCCGCACGTTTGATTCATCTGTCGGCATTGTGTTGCCGCACCAACCGCCATCGCCGCCGAGGATCTAAGGGTGATGGTAAGATGCCGGTATCCGGCACAACGTCCCGAGCATGCCCTTCTCCGTCCGAACACGGCTGTGCCCTGATCGCGATATCACCACGTTCAGCAATTGGCCTGTCAGAACCTCAACATCTGCGCGGCGTTCACGCAAAACTGTGCTGAATACTGTGGGTGCTATTGCATGGATATTGGACCATCCGACCCCAGTTGCAAACTCAGGGGTAAATTCATCACGGCGGTATAGATATACACCGTTGCCTGTGCCCGTGTTAAGCGTTTATGCCCGCGAGCAGCCGGGACGCTCCGCTGTCCACATGCGTTGATTGACGGTGTGATATGCACTAAAATTTTTAGAAGCAGGCTTTTTCGCGCTCATTTGTGTCAAAATAAAGACGTTTACAGTCCCCACTTATTATCCCACTTGATAGGGGACAACAACGTGAGTGGGGTCGGAAGTTTATACGCGTCATTGCTGTCCACAAAATTCGGTCCGACCTCAACGAAATGCAGTGATCGCGGTGTGCATCGAATATTCTGTTCACTTATAAAAATAGACCATGAGGCAAGTCAGGAAATGATTTAATGCCGCATGGGAGTCGCATTGGGCACGGTGGACTAATGGAACTTTGTTCGTTGCAACGATGGGTTGGGAAGGAGATTGCCATATGAAAAAGGTTGTTGCCTTAGGTGCCACGGTCATTTTGTCTGCCGTGATGGCGGGTTGCGGCACCGCCAATAAGGCTAGTGCGGCGGCAAGCAGTGTGCACAAACCAGTGTACGGAGGCAGTGCGGTGGTGGCGTTGCCCGCTCAGTCCCCTCCCAATTGGTTCTTTCCTTTGCTTTCATTGACGGCCGATACTACGGTGAATAGTGAGACAAATTCGCTGACCTACATGCCACTACTGTACTTTAATAAGCACGATGAGTTTGACAGCCAGCACGCGCTCGCCGAGTCCATAAATTGGAATAAGGCCGGAACGGTCTATACGATTCATCTCAATCCCAAGTGGCGCTGGTCTAATGGTCACCCAGTCACCGCGCAGGACGTAGTCTTTACCTATGATCTCATGAGGGCGGCCAGCCTAAACAATACCCATTATTCCTGGACATTTTCCGGCCAGGGATTTGGCGGTCTGCCGGGACTTTGGAAGAGCGTCGTGGCGCATGGGTCTGACACCGTGATTGTCACTATCAATCACCCGATGAACCAGCAATGGTTCATTCGCAACGGTATCAACCAAATTATCCCTGTACCCAAGTCGGTCTGGGATAAACACCCTAATAATATGACGGCGGAGTTGGCCTATATCAACAGCGTGGCAAATGCGCCGTCTAATCCTAGCTACCAGGTGGTGGACGGTCCCTGGAAGTTTTCGCGCGATGTGCCCGGGGCGTATTGGCTCTATGTCCCCAATGCCCAGTATAGCGGGCACAAAGCCTATCTGAGCAAGCTTGTGCTGCAATACGAAAGTTCCTCCGCATCGGAATTTGCGGCCCTTAAGTCCGGAACCGTGACTTATGGGTACTTGCCTGCATCACTGATCAAAGACTCCAAAGAGTTGACCCATGATGTCTTTCACCCGGAGTACTCCCTAGCGTTCAATTATGTTCAGATCAATATGAGTCCCCAAGCACCCGATCACCTCGGCCAGGCGTTTTCCGAACTTCCCGTGCGCCAGGCTCTGCAGCTTGGTGTTGATCAAACCGGCATTATCGACTCACTCTATCATGGTTATGGTGTCATGGATGACACCACCTTAGCGGGGAGACCCCAGACCCCTTTCCTTGACCCCGCCCTCGCCCACAATCCGTACGCATTCAACCTGCAGCGGGGCAAGGAACTGCTGCTGAAAAACGGTTGGCACGAAGTAAATGGGGTGATGACCAAGGGAGACATGAAACTGGAGTTTACCCTGTATGGTGCGTCGGGGAGTGCGAGCTACACGGCTATTGATGAACTTCTGCAGCAGAATTGGGCAAAAGAGGGCATTGTCTGCAACTTGGAATTTCAGCCCTTTAACACCGTGGTCAGTTATAGCGTGAGCGATGCGCCCAAGTGGGCAGTCATAAATTGGAATGGAGGGTGGGGATATCCCTCCGGCTATCCTTCAGGCGGCGGGCTATTTGAAACCGGCGGCGCCGAGAATTCCGGAGACTACAGCAGCAAGACGATGAACCGACTTGTGGAAGCGACCTATTTACCGGGGACTACTAAGCAAACCCTGCAAAGAATGTATGCTTTTGAAGAATTTGCGGCCAAAGAGTTGCCCGCCGTCATTTTCCTTCCGGAATTTCCGCAACTGACTGCGCATGCATCCGATTTGCACAACAGCGTGAGGACATTCAATCCAGTGGGGGGAGAGATCTTTCCGAATGAATGGTGGATATCCAAACCATCGTCCTGAACTGGCAAGCGTTTAAGAATAGCTCTAAGTAAATGAGGGCGGAATCCGTAAGAAAAGATTCCGCCCTCATTTATTTGGTTTCTCCCAGAGATTCCTTTGCAATGCTGTCCGTGATGAGTCCACCGTAGCGCGCGAGCCAACGGTCGATGCGCTGAAGACGGTCCACTGCCCGCATGGGGCGGGAGTCCGGTTCGTGATGCTCCTGTGGGTAAATAACCAGTTCGGTGGGGACGCCCCTCTTCTTCAAAGCCACGTAGAGTTGTTCGGACTGGCTGAGCGGGCACCTCCAATCATGCTCTCCCGCCATAATCAGCAACGGCGTGTGAATGTTGGCCAAACCACTCGAAGGGGAGGATGCGCGGTAAGCCTCGGGATTTTGCCAGGGCACACCCATATCGTCCTGCCACCACAGGTGGCAGTCATCCTCTCCAAATACGGACGCATAATCCCACAGGCCGTGCTCCGAAATGGCGGCACGGAAACGGTCTGTGTGGCCTATGGCCCAGTTCGTCATAATGCCTCCCATGGAAAATCCCGTGCAGTACAGACGTGTCGGGTCTACCCAATTTCGGGTTATGAGGGCATCAATTCCGCTCATGATGTCGTCGTGCTCCATAGGGCCCCAGTGTCCTTGAATGGCCTGGCAGAACTCTTCTCCATAGGAGGTGGAGCCGCGGTAATTGGCCAGCAGCACTACGTAACCCTGGCTTGCCCAGTACTGGTTTTCAAATTCGAATTCCGGTGCCTCGTACGACATGGGGCCGCCGTGGATGGCAACCAGAAGCGGGGCAGTACGGTCAGCCTGATGGCTAGGAGGCAGCAATACCAAAGCTTCAATCAATCCACCATCATGGTTGGCATACTCCATCCACTGAAACCGCCCTGTTGTGCGCTCTCTGAGCCAGGACCGAGCAGGGTTCGTCAAAAGGTAACCCGGTTCGTCCCCCGCCTGAATGATAATCCCACTGGGCGTCTGGGGGGTACTGACCGCGAGGGCCACGGTGCCTGAGCGGCTGTCGAAATCCATCACCGTGCCTTCCCTTGACAGCGGATAGAGGGCCTGCCAGCGCCCGGACAGGTCAAATTCGAGAAGTTTTGACTGGGCCCTGTGAGCTCCCAGCACTTGAATCGTGTGCGGGCCAGCCCACAAAACATGGTCCTCAACCGTTCCGTCGTAATTCGCTGACACTAATCGCATGGGGGTGGGTTCGAGCGCTTTCGGGTAGACATGAGCATGACCCACTGGGTCGGCTGGGCACCCGTCGGATACAACCCCTCCGATCTCTGACCAGCCCTGTCCAACATATTGGGAGAATTCTCCCGTCACAACCGGCGATGGCGCCGTCTCCGCTACCCACAGACGCGGGAGTAGATAAACGTCTTCGGGCTGCCGCGGGGAGATAAAAGCCACACGCCGGCCATCTGGAGAAAAAGACGCATGGCGGGCTGCGACGTCTCCTGAGGTGAGCCTGCGCACCTGCAGGGACTCTGGATTGATCAGCCACAAGTCATGGCGCTGATTATTGTCGGGGTCGCCAGTCCGGTTAGAGGAAAAGAGAATCCACTCACCAGTTGGAGACCATTGCGGCAAAACTTCGGAGCACGGTCCGGTTGTCAACTGCGTTAGAGCACGCGTGGCGATATCTATGGTAAATAAGTGAGAAGGGACCGTATCAAGATATCCCTGTTCGTCCGTTTTATGTTGTGTCCGCGTAATCACTAGAGGACCGGGACTCTCTGAGTCCCGAACTTTCTTGAGGTAGTCCACATCTTCGGGCGAGGGTTCCCTACTGCTGAATACCAAGCGGCAACTGTCTGGGGCCCATGAATATGACTCAATACCTTCGGCGCGGGTGGTGATTTGCCTGGGTTCGCCGCCACGCATGTCGTATATCCATATCTGAGCTGGAATATTACCCATAGCCAGCAACTGCTTTTCTGGATGGCACTCCCACTCTGAAGGACGCTGGCTGAGCATCGCCAGGTATTTTCCATCTGGCGACCATTGCAATTCGCGGTCACGAGATATCAAGCGGCTGAGAGGATAGGGGCTGCTGCCTTTTTTGACATCGCTAATCCAGACATTTTCCGTATAGGTGTTCTGTTCTTTGACCACCGTTTTCTGGATGTATGCCACGCGTGTGCCATCTGGCGAGAGACGCGGTTCAGTAATCCACACCATGCGGTAAAAGTCATCGAGCGCTAAAGGCTTCTGATTTATGTCCATTGTGAAATTGCCTTCTTTCGCGGGGTAAATAGCGACCTGGGGATAATTGTCTGCAAGAAACACACGGTTCAGCAATGCATGCGGCGCACAACCCAAAAAGCAATGAATAGCCCTCTTTTAGAATACCATGGGCCATGAAGGCCTTGCGCTGAAATTATTGGATGATTGCCCCACAATGATATGGGTGGTTAGCGTCGGCGAACAACTGTCCTAGTTCACTGGACGAAACCTGCCCGAGATAGGGCACCGGATGTTATGCTTCCTGTGCAAGTGGGAGTGAGAGCCAACGAGAGTGTGAAGGCAGAGGTTTTAGTACCCCCGCTGTAGACATGGGGAGGTTAGTGGTCCATCTCGCAAAGGACACATCTAGGGCGTCGCCCTATGGCGCGTGAGGAAGGAGAGAAGGAGTGCTGGGGGCCCTATCCGGCGTGTGCAGGTTGAAAGCGAAATGCTGAATGCCGGTGCGGCGGGATGAGCAGGCGACCCCGGCAGAGCCCCAAATCCAATCCAAGGCGGGGCTAGTGGGACATCCAAGGGGACCCCCGGGCAACGGATAGGCTTCAAAAGGCAGCCTTGTCGACCACGACAATGCGGTATGCAGTTCATCGCCTGGAAGGCTGGGAGACTGCATACGGGAGCCCGTGTGAGTAACTTTGGTGACCCTCAGGGGAGCCGGGCCTAAAGGATATCCGAAACGGCTGGTGTGTTGCCTTTTCTTTGTTCATGGCCGAGGGATCCTTCTGGTCGCTGTGCTTCGCCAGATGGGGGAGTCCCAAGAGTCTCCGGCGGGACGGCAGCATCTTGATTATGTTTGGAATTTATTTTAAAATAGAATCCATATCGCTTTTTCGCTTAACATTCAGACAACGGCAGTGGGAGTGGTACGCATGGACACGGTAGTATTGAACGCTGTCGGAGTCGACGTGGCTGATGCTTTGTGGATTCTCATTCCGACAGGCTTGTTTATCGGATTTGGTTGGTGGATGGTGAGATGGTTGGGCAACGGCTCCAAAGAGTCTGCTTATGGTGATGAGTATCCCAAGTGGCTTCAACCCCCGTCGGAAGATGATGGTCCGCGCGCTCTGCCCCCCAAGTGGGCAGTCATCCGCGGAGGTAAGCGCAATACGGCCGTGGCGGTGCGTCCCAGGCGCAAGCCCAAGACAGAGCGGCATCACAGTTCGTCCTGAGGTAAAAGCGCCCAGAGCTTTGCAAGCTTGGGCGCTTTACTTTGCCCGGCCGGGACCCTCTGGTCAGTGTATCCGTGCGGCGCAGTGCTGGAGTTGTCCTGGCCGCCGCGTGGCAGAATACAGTCTGTGGCCGGAAGGCCGGCATTGACGGGTAAGGCGGGAGACTATCCGCACTGAAAAGGAGTGGAGTGAAATGAGTGAATGGCAATTTGACCCGCCGGATCTTGAGGATTTTTTTCGGTACGCGACGGTGAGTGCCTTCGCGGCTAGCGATGATGGTCAGCAGATCGTGGTCGGGACCAATCTGGGCGGGGTCTTCGATGTCTGGGGACTGGACTCAGGCATTGGCTACCCGCACCAGCTGAGCCATATGGGGCAGATGGTGCATGACCTGCACTACGATCCCCAGTCCCGGTATGTTCTGGTCAGTGCGGACCGCGATGGGGACGAGAATACCCAGCTCTATCTCTTGCCTCCTTCTGGGGGCGCCTTGAAAGAGCTCCGGACCTCTCCTGGCCACCGGCACATCCTGCTTCACGTATCGGATGACGGCAACCGCATCTACTACGCATCGGACAAGGAGAATCCGATGTTCATGAACAATTACCGATTTAACCTGGACAGCGGCGAGGAAGAGACTCTGGTAACCGGGGCACAGGGACCAACCTATGTGGCGCAGGTTTCAGATGATGAGCGTCAATTCGTGGTGCTCAAGATGTTTTCCAACACGCACGTCGTCGGCTTCTACATGAACCAGGGCGAGATGCGCTCTCTTGTGCCCGACCCGTCCACCCCGCATGTGGTTTACGGCGCACAGTTCCTGGGGGAGGACACCATATTCGTGACCACCAACTATCAAGCGGAGTATAGCTATCTGGCCCGGTACAGCACCGAGAGCGGAACTCTCACCAGGCTGTTGGCCCAAGACGGAGAAGATCTCAAAGATGTTCAGCTGGACCGCCAGGGTCAGAGGCTGTACATTCTGGCCAGCAGCGGCGTGGAAGACCATCTCTATGCCGTGGACTTGACAGCGGAGCCTCTGGTACTGGAACCTCTGAGCTTACCCGTCAGCATTGTCGCCAACTGGACGGTGAAGAAAAATGGGACGGTCTACATATTAGGACAATCTGAAGTGCTTCCCAATAACTTGTACCGCTATGCAGCTCCCTCTCAGTGGGTGCAGCTGACCGACAACCGCTCAATGGGAATATCCCGCGCCACAGCGGTTGAAGCCGACATTGTGCACTACCCCTCCTTTGATGGAAAAATCATTGAATCTCTCTGGTTTTCCCCGCCTGCTGAACGCCGCAATGGCTTTACAATTGTCTGGCCCCACGGCGGGCCGCAGGCCGCCGAACGAAAGCAGTTCCGCAGTGTCGTGCAGTACCTGGTCAGCCGCGGATATCAGTTTTTTGCACCGAATTTTCGTGGCAGCACGGGGTACGGAAAAGATTTTGCACGTCTGGTGGAGGGGGATTGGGGCGGCGGACCGCGTCAGGATATGGTCGCCGGCATCGAGTGGCTGCTGGCCCAGCGCATGGCTCAGCCGGGACATCTGTTTCTTTTGGGCGGAAGCTACGGCGGGGACATGAGCTTGCTCCTGCACGGCCGCCATGCCCAATATTTCCGGGCGGTGGTGGACCTCTTCGGACCCTCTGACCTGGTGACGTTCTACCATTCGGTCCCGGATTCTTGGAAGCCGGTCATGAACC
>JAKAAS010000034.1 GCA_021802225.1 Bacillota bacterium | reverse complement strand
ACCCGGCCGCGGATTGCGGCGCAAATTCCCCTGGCCGACAAGATTCGTTATGCCGACCATGTCATTGACAACCAAGGGTCATTGTCTTCTTTAAGAGAACAGGTGAAGCAACTATGGCACAACGCACGCACTACCGGCTGAATCCCCGGCGCAGCACAGGACTGTGGGTTGTCCTGCTCTTGCTTTTGATTTTCGGCGCTTACCGTTATGTGGCTCCTCTGCCTTACCGCGCCATTGTCTGGAAAGAGGCCAGGGCCAATGCGGTCAACCCCTACCTGGTTGCGGCTGTGATCCGCGTGGAAAGCAGTTACCGGCCGGATGCCGTGAGCGGCAAGGGAGCGGTGGGGCTGATGCAGCTGATACCGTCTACCGCCCAGTGGGCCAGCCAGAAAGCAGACAAGAGGACGATTCCGCCCCAGGAACTCTATAACCCTGCAGTGAACATTCACCTTGGCACATGGTACCTGACCCAGTTGCTGAAAGATTTCAATGGCAATCAGGTACTGGGTCTCGCTGCCTACAACGCGGGGGCGCGCAACGTGGCGGACTGGATGGCCGAGGGCAAGCTGACGGCTTCCTCGACGACACCGCAGAATATACCGTTTCCAGAAACCAAGAACTTTGTCAACCGGGTGCTGTTCTACCAGAAAGTCTACCATGCGCTGTATGGGTCATTTCCCGCGCTGGCCGCGCCGATTGGCCGTTACTGGGCAGGGGGTGTCAAGCTGTGGCACCGCATTGCGCCCCATGCATGAAACGGCGCATGCCGGCCATACTAGAGCCGGGGGGTGGTATCTTGGCAAAAATATTGTCAGAGGCCACAAAAATGAAATTGGGTGAACGGTTGGGTGTCGACGACATCGTTCGCCGTGAAGGATGGGGCGGAGTGCCTGCGAGAGAATGCGGCAATTTGGTCCGGGAAGCCATCCGCATGGCGGAGGAACAGCTTCAACATCAATAGAGCCCCGTGAGGGCGGCTCCAAGCCGCCCTCATTTAGCGCGGTACCGGTATTGGACCATTCCTTCCAATTCCGCCAGCTTATGGGGAACCACCATGAATCCCGGCCCGCTCCGCAGGATATGGGGCACCTCGGGCAGCGGCCTTTCCGGGTCATGCATGAATACCACGTAGGTATCGTCGACGCTGTCCACAAAGGACGGCAGCAGAGTTATAGGCTCACGGTCAGGGACCGACCGCCGAATTCGCTGGATATCGGACACAATGCTGGTGGCCGTGGCGACTCCGCCTGCCCCCGGCCCTTCAAGCCAGGTGGCGCCCGCCTCCGACAGGAATCCTACCGCATTCTGAGAGCCGTGCAGGGCCAGATAGCGGTGGCTGAGCGGGTAGGCGGCCGGCGCTACCACAAATCCGATACTGTCAGGATGCCGCTCCGCGCGTGCTACCAGCCGGAGGCCTAGACCCATCTCACGCATACGGTGAATATGGGACGCGTCCACGCGGCTGATGCCCTCTACCACACCATCTTCTGCCGCCACCCAGGAATGAAACGCGAGGCCCGCGAGTATCGTCAGCTTGCGGGCGCTGTCCCAGCCATCGATGTCGGCGGAGGGATCCTGTTCGGCGAATCCCAGTCGCTGCGCTCTCTCCAGAGCTTGCGCAAAGCTCATGCCCTGGTCCATCTGGTCGAGAATGAAATTGGTGGTCCCGTTGACAACACCTTCCACAGAGTGGATGGGTACGGTGCTCAGGTGGTTGGCCAGAGCATCTAGCACGGGAATGCCCCCGCCTACACTGGCTTCAAATAGGAAACTTTGGCGGACTTCTCGCGCCAGAGCCAGCAATTCCGGGCCGTAGCGGGCGACGACGGCCTTATTCGCGGTGACCACGGACTTGCGCTGCTCGAGAGCTCTGGTGATGAAGTCGAATGCTGGATGCAGCCCTCCCATGACTTCCACGACCACGTCAATGTCGGGGTCTGAAAGAATCTCATCCGCACTGTCCGTGAGGGGTGCCTCTACACCCTGATAATTTTCAAGATGACGTACCAGCACTTTGGCAATGTGCAGGTCCTCGCGGGACTGCAAAATCTGCAACACTCCCTGTCCGACGGTGCCAAACCCCAATAGGCCGATCTGTGTCTTTTCCATCAAATTGCCCCTAAGTTCAATATTCATCCGTTCGCCCGGGAAGCCTTGGCCGTCCCCCGTATGGAACCCGACCTGAAGGCGCTTTTGCGTCTGCTCAGGCCTCCACAGGGAAAGCCATGCTCCGTTAAGCGTGTGCATTGCGGATGCCTGTCTTCTCCTTCTAGTGTGCCACAACTTGGCGAATTGTGCACAAAGTGGCTGCAGGGGGAAACCAGAACCTTGCCGATTATGAAGGCGGCCGGCGTGAGTGGAAATTTTGCGCGGGGGCATGATACCTACAAAGAATGCCATGGCAGGAGGGAATACAACAAGATGATTCGTTTGTGGCTTTTGACGGCGTGGCTCGGGCTGTTTCCGAATGTCGCCGCGCCGGCTGCGATAGCGCCTCACGGGGGACCTTTGTGGGCTCGGCTGGAATACCGCGCGCTAGCTCCGGCGGTGGCTGCAAAGACACTGCCTGGGGGTTCTTGGACCGCACTCAAGCTGCATTACGTATTGGGGCAGCAGACCACCAACTACTTTCACGCGACTCCCAGTCAGGCCAAAAATATTGAATTGGCGGCGAGCCGGATTAACGGCACAGTCGTGCAGCCCGGCCAGGGGTTTTCTTATTATGCGGTGGTGGGGCCCTATACGGCGGAAAACGGGTACGGCTGGGGACGGGCATTTGTGGGCGACCGCATTGTGCCTTCTGTGGGGGGAGGCGTCTGCCAGGGCTCATCAACATTATATTCGGCCGTGCTGCGCACGGGGCTTCCGGTGACAGAACGCCACAACCACGGACTGACGGTACCCTACTTGCCTGCTGGCGAGGATGCCACTGTGGCCAGCGACTACCTCAACTTTCAGTTTCGCAACGACCGCGCCACGCCGGTGCTGCTAACCGCAGAGGCCGCCAAACGCCATATGACGGTTAAGATCTGGGGCGCTGCCCCCGGGCCGGAAATTGCCGTGCACCATAAGATACTGGCCACCTACCCCTTCCGCACCATTGTGCGCGACAATCCCCGTCTGAAACCCGGAGAGGAAAAAATTCTGGCGCCGGGCCAGCCAGGGGTCCGCGTGGAAACCTGGCTGGAAATCAAACGCCCTGGCAAAACAGAGACAAAGAACATGGGAACTGACCGCTACCGCCCCAGCCCGCGCATTATTGAAAAAGGTCCAGCTGCAGGTTCCTGAAGACTAGTTGGCTTCCTTGTCCCATAGACTGTGGGATAGGGGGGACAGGATGTGGATATATGGCTCGCGGTCAGGGTGGCAAGCCTAACCGGCGAAAGGCTGGCTTACCGGCTCTTCGGGCGCCGGCAGGCCAGCCCTTGGCCTGTCATGGGCGCTGCTTATACAGGGGCAGCGCTTTTCCTGTGGGCAGCTGCCGGCGCCCAGGGGCACTGGGGGGTCGACTGGCAGGCTTTTTGGCCGAGCCTGGCTTATGCCGCCGCCTTTGGCCTGTACACCTCGTCTCTGGTCACGGGGCAGGCCAGCCAGGTCAGCCCGTGGTCCAATGCGACGGCCATGATGCTCTTCATCCTCCATCCTGCGGACTGGCGGGGAGTTTCGTGGCTATTCATGGGACTTTTTGGGATGGGAGCCTGGTGCCAGGTTCAGGGACGACTCTCATGGCCTGTCTTGATGATGGTGGCGAGCGACATGCTGCTGGTGGTGGGGCGGCTGGGAGATGTCCATGCCGCCATGGGGAACCCTTGGACGTACGGGGCTAGCCTCATGACCTTTGTCGCCGTGTGGATGGGACTGGCTATTGCCGCCAGGGGGGAGCTTCCCGCCGTGTTCCGGGTTGTTGCCGCCTACCCTCTTGCCAGTGCGGCCACAGGGTTGCTGAACGCCGTGTCCTACGTGAGCGTGGTGGTGCTGCTTGAGAGCTGGCCAGCAACTTTAGTGGAGGCCAGTTCTGCCGTCGCGGCTCTAGCGGCGGCAGTGATTGCGCCCTTTCTGTTTCAGGAACGCGCGACTTCCCGTAGAATAGGGGGAGCGGTCCTCATGACCCTCAGCGCGGTGTTGCTCCTGTGGGATTATCACCGCACGGGGCTCTACAGCGGCTGGCGTTTTTCGTAGGGAGCGGGCAAGTACACGGGACAGGGAACGGAATTGGGAGGACATCGGTGAAAATATACACAAAAACGGGAGATACGGGCATGACCAGCTTGTGGGGCCATGGCGGCATGAAGCGGGTGACAAAAGATAGTTTGCGGGTCGAGTCGTATGGTGCCGTCGACGAAGCCAATGCGGTGATTGGGGTGGCGCGCGCCTACCTGCAGCCGGGCGGGCTTGATGCTGCGCTGCTCGCTGTCCAAAATCATCTGTTTGCTGTGGGGGCTGACCTCTCCAATATCAGTCCTGACCGGACGGACCGCCTGGACTCGGGAGCCGTTGATTCTCTAGAACAGGGGATCGACGCGATGGAAAAGGACCTGCCCGCCTTGCGCCAGTTTATTTTGCCGGCGGGAACTCCGGCGGCCGCGTTTCTGCAGCAGGCGCGCACGGTGGCGCGGCGCGCGGAAAGGCGCTTGGTTGCCCTTGCGCAAGAGGACGGATCCTATGGGCCGCAGCTGAAATACCTCAACCGGCTGTCCGACTTTTTGTTTGTGGCGGCGCGCGCGGCCAACCGCGCGGCCGGGGTGGAAGACACGGACGCGCAATTCTAGGCCCAGGGAGGATGTGCTATGACGGCGAGACAATTCACAGTCGGGGAAGCCAATCAGCTGCTGCCGCCGCTGCGCGAACTTCTCAGCAATTTGCGGTCGCTCCAGGGCCAGGCGCGGACGAAGTATGAGGAGATGCGCGACATCCGGGAGGTTGGCTACCGCAAGGATGGCAACCTGATTATGCTGAGCGACTATCAGCTGGCGAAACAGGAATTTGACCACGTGGTCAGCGAAGCCAATCATGTGCTGGCCGAGATTAATCAGCTGGGATGCCGGGTCACCGATGTCGAAATGGGGCTGGTCGATTTCCCCAGCGAAATAAACGGTGAGCCGGTCTATCTGTGCTGGAGGATGGATGAACCGGCAGTGTTGTATTATCACGGTCTGGACGAAGGCTTTTCGGGGCGCAAGCCCATAGGAAACTCCCCGGAGGGGAGCGCCTAGAGCCGGTCGGGCTCTAGGCGTTGAGGCCCAAAGATTCAGCATGCGGCGCCAGCGCGTCAACCACGAACTGGATGAGGGCGTCCAGGGGGATCTCCAGCCCTTCGGCTCCCTGGTAGACGTCATCGCGATTGACCCCTTTGGCAAAGCTCTTGTCTTTCAACTTCTTTATCACCGACCGGGGAGCCACATCTCTGAGGCTCTTGCTGGGGCGCACCAGAGTGACCGCCACCACAAACCCGGTCAGTTCATCCGCGGCATAAATGGCGCGTTTGAGAACGGTGTCGCGCGCTATCCCATTTTCGGTGACGTGCGAGGAGATAGCCTCAATAATAATGGGGGGGAAGTCCGCTTCGGCTAAAATTTTTGCCCCTTCCACCGTATGTTCGCCAATGTTGGGGAATGCTTCATAATCGAAGTCATGCAGCAGGCCAACCGTGCCGAAGAGATCAGGATCTTCCCCGTAACGCTCTGCCAGGGCCCGCATCACGGCCTCGACGGCGAGCGCGTGTTTGATCAGGGAAGGATTTGCGGTATAGCGGTTGAGTAAGTCCCAGCTTGTGTCACGGTCAGGAATGGGAGACGGCAACGGCATTTGAGCACCACCTTAGATCAAATAGAAGTTTTCAGACGACGATACTGCGAAATGCGATTTTTGACAAGACGAAAATTTATTGGCTACACTGAGAAAGGAATTCTTGCGGATTCCCAATGGAGAACGAGGACAGTGAGGGAACACCATGGGAGAGAGCTCAGCCGATGTGCTTGTAGTTGGCGGGGGTCCGGTTGGTTTGTACGGCTTGTATCTCACAGGCTTGCACCATCTGAAAACAACGATGATTGAACGGCTGTCCAGTCTAGGCGGGCAGCTGGAGCACTTATATCCACAGAAGCCGATTTATGATGTGGGCGGGTTTCCGGCCGTGACGGGGCATGATCTGGTGGAGCAGCTGAAACGGCAGGCGCAGCAATATCCTTCCCAGATTCTCTTGGGGACCACGGCCAGAACTTTGGAGGCGAAGGGCGGGCTGTGGCATATCGAGACCGACCATGGCCGGTTTGCTGGACGTGCGGTCATTATCACGGCCGGGATTGGGGAGTTCATCCCGCGGCGCTTCAACCAGGATGCGATAGACCGGTTCGAAGGCCGCGGTTTGCATTACGTGGTTAGGGATCTGAGTGTCTTCCGGGACCAGTCTGTCCTGGTTGTGGGTGGCGGGGATTCGGCCGCCGACTGGGCGATGGCCGTGGCTCCGCTTGCCAAAAAAGTCTGGATGATTCACCGGCGGGACCAATTTCAGTGTCATGAAGACAGTCTGGCGAAACTTCAGGCGCTGCCGAATGTGGAATTGCTGCCGCGCTACCAGCTGGTTGGGCTTGACGGAGACCAGGAGATGCTGTCGGTAGCGCACCTGCAGCACAATCAGACGCAGGGGACCACCCGCCTGGACGTCAGCCGGGTGATCGTAGCCATCGGTTTGGTGCCGGGGACCACGATTTTTCATGACTGGAACCTCACCCTGAACGGTCATGAAATTGCGGTGAATTCGGCGATGCACACTAATCTTCCCGGCGTATTCGCAGCCGGGGATATCGTCAACTATCCCGGCAAAGTCAAGCTGATTTCCGCAGGGTTCGGCGAGGTGGCCACAGCGGTGGAATCCGCCCGCCATTATCTCCTCACCGCTCCGGCGCTGGAAATGTCGCACTCGTAATCAGTTAAGGCAGAGGGGCTCCCAACCATTCGCGAAATTGTTGGCGGGCCTTTTCTGTGCTGTCGGACAGCCGGGTGAGAGCCCACTGGTTGGGCCGCGGGGGCTCTGGCACCACCCCGTATGTCTGCAGATGGTTATTGCGGAAAATACTCAGGGTGATCTCTTGCCCCGGGATGCATTGGGCCAGACGGGTCTCGAGATCTTGGAAGCGGATGCGGGCTGTGTCGAGGGCAATCCACTCATCGCCCGGTCCAAGTCCCGCTGCCTCTGCGGGACTTCCCCGCAGCACATGCTTGATGAGAATCCCGCCATTTTCCATACGCTCCGCAATGATTCCGGTGAACACGCCGGTGTCTTGCGGATTTTTGAAGTCCCGGCTCAGGGTGAGACCAAAATCTGCCCAAATTTGGCTGTCCCATTCCGCTGTTCCATAGACCCAGCTTTCAAGCCACTGCCGCACGATTGGGCCGCCTTCCTTGATGAGGGCCTCTTCGACAGCTCCGTCTCCGTAGCCCTGGTCTCCGTACTGGTCCCACAGATCACGCATGACGGCATCGAGACTGGACTGGCCTGCGGTGGCGCGGCGCAGGGACAAGTCCAAAAAGAGGGCAACCAAGGCGCCTTTCAGATAGTAGCTGACGGTACTATTGGGAGAATCGCCGTCTGGCCGGTAAAATTTGATCCACGTGTCCCACGACGCTTCTGCCACGCTTTGCACCGCGCGTCCCGGGGTGCCATCCAAAACCCGCAGGGACTCGGCAAAGTGCTTCAGCACCACGGTGGGCTCCACGGCACCGGCGCGGGCCAGCAGGATCCAGGCATAATAGTCGGTCCAGCCCTCGAGCACCCACAAGAGAGTCGTGAAGACTTCATGCTGATAGTCGAAGGGCCCGAGGTTATGCGGGTGCAGCCGTTTTACATTCCAGACATGGAAGTATTCGTGAGCGAACAGCGCCAGCACTCTGGGGTACTGGTCTGGACTGTGGAGCATAAACCGGTCAAAAATGATGCTGGCTGAATTGCGGTGCTCCAAACCGCCTCCGGTCCCCTGAGCCCCGTGCACGAGAAAGACGTAGCGGTCATAGGGCAGAGGGCCTCCAAACACGTCTTGGGCCGCCTGGATGATGGGCGGAAGGTCCCGGAGGAGGGGGGAGACATCAATCTGGTCCATGCCTGTCAAAACCAATTCATGCACGGTGCCGCCGACCGTAAATGTTTCACGGCGCAGCGTGCCGCATTCCACTGGGCTGTCCACCAACGTGTCGTAGTCGGGGGCGGCATAGACAAATCCCGGCTGTGGGAGCCGGTCTAAAGCTGTGGCCACATCCCAGCCCGGCGCGGGGACAACTTCGAGCTCGATGGTATAAGGCGCGGCGGTCTGTGGATACCAAAAGACGTTGGCGCCGTTGAAATAGCCCCGCGCGCCATCGAGGTAACTGGTGCGCACGCTCAACTCAAACGCATAGACTTCATATTCTAGGGTTACAGGCGCATCCGGCTCGGGCAGGTCCACGCTCCATGTGGACTTGCCCGTCTTGCGCACCGCCAGCGCCTTGCTGGGAGATGCTGCCCGGACGGGTCCGACATGTTTGGAGAATTCTCGGACGAGATAAGAGCCGGGGGTCCACACGGGCAACGCCCACTGCTCAGGAAATTCACCAGGCCCAGACCACGTGATCCGCACCTGGAAACGGTGGCTGCCCGGATGCATCATGGCAATCCGGTAATGCAGGGTAGATGAAACATGCATGCGCTTGTCCTCCTTGACCCGCAACTGATGGGCCCGGCCATGCTGTCAGTTTTAGGGACTGGCCACAGGCCAAGGCTCCATGCTGGCGCATCCCAGGGACGCGCCCTTCTTCTGATGATACCAGACATCACTGCAAAATCCTGAAGGCCTGCATCCGGGAAACTGTCGCATGGGGAAAGGCACGGCTTTTTGGGCACGCTATCAAAAGCCGGACGGCCTGTGCTATTGGAGACCCTGAAGCTCCACTTCCGACAGGCGCCGATTCTATAATTTGACACTTCACCCGCAGCGTCAGGTTCTTCCAGTGCGGCATCTTTTTCCCGTTCCGTTCAAATGATCCCAGCAGACTGCCCGCTCCGCGACACTGGGATTGGCTCAGAACGGACCTGCCCGAGCGGCAAAAGCCCATGCCTACTGATGTTGTTTTTGGCTGTAGGGCCTGAAGCCTGGAGATGAGCGCACAAAAAAGATGCTGGCCTGAAGAGGCCAGCATCAAAATATGCCCAGCTCGCCCTACCCCGGGTAATTGGCTAAAAGCTGGTGAATATCTTCAGCCAACGTGATGGCTTCATGATACGACTGCTGCCAGACATTGCGGCCGAAAATCAGTCCCGTTGCCCCATTCTCCATACACAGCCGGGCCTTCCCCATGGTATCTTGCTCCGAAGCCTTCTCACCCCCAGCGAAAATCACCAAGGAGCGGCCGCCGGAGCGGATAATCTGCGCTAACGCCTCGGGCATGGTCCACTGCCTTTGGTAAACCTTGGGAGCAGCAGTCAAATCGGCGTCAACGTTGGGCACGTTGACCTTGATCACGTCGGCTCCCAGTTCCTGAGCAGTCCGGGCCGCATAATCAATAGCGTACACACTGTCCTTGCCGCCTTTGGCCTCAACTGCTGAGCCGCGGGGATAGCTCCACACCACTACCGGGAGACCGAACCGGTT
>JAKAAS010000033.1 GCA_021802225.1 Bacillota bacterium | reverse complement strand
TCTTTTTTCTCCCAGCTCGAACATGCATACGGCAGAGAAGTCGCCGCGACCGTGAGGGAAAATTTGGGTACATGGATTTATTTATTGACGTCCTCACCCGGCATGGCGGAGGAAATTTCCAAGAGGCTCGGCACCTACACCACACATACCGAGTCCAGCAACTTTCCTAAAGTGTCCCTCTTCAGTCTTTCGAGCTCCCCCAATATCGGGAGCACCAGCGAGGGCAAAAGCCTCACCAGCCGTCCGCTCTTAACCCCGGACGAAGTGATGAGATGGCCGCTCAACCAGGCGTTAATCCTTCAGCAGAGGAAAGCCCCGTCTAAACTCCCTCTGCCTGACTTGTCTGCATGGCAGGCGGCCGGATTGTTCACCGAGCTAAAACGTGGCGAGGCAGAACCCGTGCCCGCAGGTGGCCCAGAGGCTAATATCTGGTGGCCCTTGCAACCGTGCGCTTGGGAGAAAAAAGAGGCCAAAGAGAACAAGGAACCGCAACCCCAACGAAAGGAGGTGACCCCACCCGTGCCAACGAACGACTACGAACTGGCCGATACGGCAGAACCGGCAGACGATGAAGTGACCCTTGATACCGTGACCACGACACTTTTTAACGAAAATCAGGACCAAAACATCTTTCAGTAACCCGCCCTCTCGGCGGGTTCTTCATTTCTGTGTATAGATAAGGAGGCGTAATACATTGACAGGAGCCGAAGCTCAAACCCAAGTCGCACAAGGCATCCAGCAACTCATCGACGATCCCACCCAATGGCAACAATGGGCAGACACCCAAGCTCAATTTCACCAATATTCGCCCGGAAATACCCTACTGATCATGTCGCAACGACCCGACGCCTCACTCGTCGCGGGGTATAAAACCTGGCAGAAACTCGATCGCCAAGTGCAAAAAGGTCAGCACGGCATCACCATTCTAGCGCCCGTGACGCGGAAGGTGGAGGATGACAAGCCCACTCTATCCTCTTCCCCACCTGCCCAAAAGGATGAAACCAAGACCCGTACCATCGTGGCGTTCCGGCCGATCAATGTTTTTGACATCAGCCAAACCGATGGAAAACCGCTCGACCTGCCGAAGGCCCATGACATATTCGGCGATAACATGAAGGAACTCTTGGATCACTTGACTCTACACGCGGCCCCCGTGCCGGTGAAGTACGAAGAGCTCGAACCCGGCACCTATGGCGTATGGAAGCCGCGTGAAGGGACGATCACCCTCAGTCCGAAGTCCGACCCCAATATGCAGCTGGCCAGTCTCATGCACGAGTGGTCCCATAGCGTGGGCATCCCTGATCCAGAGGCCGCCCGCAATCGCCATCAAGGGCAGGAAGAGGTCACCGCCGAAACGACCGCCTACATCACCAGCAAAATGATGGGGCTCGACACCAAGGGTTTCAGCCAGGCGTACGTCGCCGGATGGGCAGAAATGACGCCTGAGAAAGTCAAGGCAACCATGTCGGAAGTGACTCACAGAGTCAAGACCATCACGGACACCATCGAAGCGAGCCCGGATCCCATGTTGCAACGGCTCGCCGCCACGTGGAGCCCGACCGCACAACAACAGCAACAGCCGCTCCAAGAAGTCAGCCGTTAAACCCGGATACTGGTTCCCTCTGTGGAGGGCGCCGGTACGCGGGCTTGACTGCCGCGAACAAAAAAAACCAAGGAGGAATCACCATGCCATTTGTAACGGACTTGGGCAACCTGATCACCAGCGCGTCCGGATGGATCACCGGTTTAGCCGTTACCGGTGGGGGAGCCATGCTGGCCTACCACGGTTTTGCGCGAAACTTCGAAACCGACCCCAGCAAAGTGGCTCAGCACACCCAAAGCATGAAAAAAGTGCTGGCGGGCACCGCGATTGTGGGCGGAGCCAGTGGGATTGTTGCCACATTCGGAAAATTCTTTGGGCTGTAAACCGTCATAGGGGGCTGGGCAACCGGCCCCTGCTTTCGTAAAATAGAAAGGAGATATCTTCATGGCGACCACAAAAAATACGCTTGATGACGCCGCGAAAGCATCACCACCGCAATCAGCGGTAGAGGCCGAAACACTCATCGCCCAGGCGCTGGAAAGTCCCGATACATCACCGGCGCTCAAGGCCATCCTTACTCCTGTCGCCTGGTATTTGCATCGACTCCAGCGGGAAATCGACGAGATCACGGCCCCAATTCGCTGGATTCAAGGCCTTAAAGAAAAAGCCGTGGAGCAGGCGGCCGAACTTAAAGAGTGGGAGACCTTTCGCAAACGGGCCAAAGTTCACCCGTTCGGTGAGGGGGAGCGTCACAGTACCATATGGTTCACCCGTCATTGGCAAGCACCAGAGGGTTGGAGCCGGGTGGCGGACGCTCAAGACGGTCCGATGGGCGAAAATCACATGGTATTGTGGGCCAACCCTTCGTTAAAAGCAGTAGCTATCGAACACGAAGATGGCCGGGCTTTCATCGAACACCTGCCGTCCACAGCCCGTTTCACCGAGAAAATGCAGAGCTTTCAGGAGATCGCCCGCAACCGGCACCAGGGACAGGAGGAGGAACGCTAATGGGCAGTCTCATCATGGCCGCGATCGTCTACCTTCTCCAACATTTCTTGGACGCCTTCACCACCCTCATGACGACGTGGATGGTCGATCTCCAGAAAATGGGCATCACGGAGGCAAAAAGCCCGTTCATCGTCTCTACTTCTCATACGATGGAAGGGATCGCTATCGCTCTTCTGGGCCTCTACTGGGCGTGGACGGGTATTCACCAGTACATTCTCTGGAGCGAGTCGGCCCCGGACATGGGCGTGGGCGTCTGGAAGCCGATGGTCATGAGTACCCTTGGCATTGCCGCCGGATCAGCTTTTACGATTGGTGTCTTCCGGTTTGGCTTAGATTTAGCCGGAGCCATCGCAGGGCTCAATGTCTACCAGCAGGGTCTCACGACTACCCGCGTGTTACTGGGCTTGCTCACGTCGGGATTCAGCGATATTGAGATTCTAGTGATGGTGATCGTCTACTTGATTACGATTGTGATTTTGCTGATCGTCGTCGTTCTAGCCGGGGTTCGGGCGGCTGAACTGGCTTTCTACACCGCCGCTGCCCCTTTGTTCGCGCTCGGCCTCGTCAAGCGCGACATGGGAATATTTAAGGGGTTCTTGCAGAAGCTCATCATCCTGAGCGTATCTCAGGCCGTCGTCATTTTTGCCGTCAAGGCCGGGAATGCGGTCATCGCGAACATGGGTACGACCATGGCGTCCGTCGCCACGG
Organism: Bacillota bacterium; assembly: GCA_021802225.1. The sequence goes on along the minus strand of JAKAAS010000033.1, from coordinate 6,366 downwards.
CGCCGTTGATTTACCTTGGCTTTTTATGGGTGGCCCTCAAGGGCCCGCACATGCTGAGCGAGATGATGTACCGGTCTGGGGGCAGTGATTTCATCATGATGCCGATCAAGAATTCGTTTAACCACATGGTCGGTGGAAGTCGCGGAGGCGGAGCCAAGACAGCGGGAGGAGGAAAGTCCTAAATGTTCGATTATACGGAGACGGATTTCAATGGCGTGGTGCATCATCACGAAAGTTCCGGCGGGTGGATAGATACCCGTTATATTTATGACGCAGAAAAGGATCCTTGGGTTCCGGTGAGGCGCCTGCTGACCTGCCCCCATTGCGGACTCATCGGACGCCACCGGGAGCAAGGCGATCCCCGAAAAGAGTACGCCCGGCTAGAAGCTCAATTGAAAAATCCTGTGCAGTGCGGGTCTTGTGGGGAATGGAGCATCATGGCGAATTTGCTCGGGAACAACCCCCGCAAATACCCCCAAGGCCTCCGCGTGGACTGCCCGCCATATCGAATTCCGCATGAAGAAAGGGAGGAGGAACGATAATGTTGATGAGGGTTTTATGGGCCGCCACAGGCGGTCCTTTCTTTATTCACGCGGTCACTGGCGCAACGTCACACGGCATCGTCGGCCGGCTAGCACTCGGTCTGCTGGCGGTACTGGCCGCCGTGGTTCTCGTTCGCTGGGCAGAAATTGGGCTCTACGCTGTACTGATGGCGTTCCCTAAAATCTCACGGGGCCGCCGGAAATATGCTCTTTCGCACACTCTCTTGCCGCTGATTTTAGCGCAGGCATTAGTTCTAGCGTTGGTAGGCATGGCGAGCTTGGCACCCATCGGGCTAGAGCTCGTGGCCATCTCAGTAGCGCTGGTGGGGCCTGCTTGGTTGCCCAAGGAGGTGAATGTCTAAAATGGAACAAAAATATCTCGTCCCCTCGCCGGTCCGCCGGGGCTATGAATTTGCCCCTGGTATCGGGGTCGAAGAGGTGCTGGTGGCAGGGGCAGGCGTACTGGTAGCCGCTGTCCTGCTTGGCCTAGCTACTCTCCTGCACCTACCCCTCATGATTCGCGCTATCCTCACCGTCATTCCGGCCGGTGTTGGAGTCGGCAGCGTCATGCTGAAAATCTCTGACTTGCCGCTCTACAAACATGCACAGTTCGCGTGGACTTTCGCACATTCCCAAAAGCTCTACCTGTACGACTTCAAATATCCATCAGATTATTAGTTCCCATATCTTCCTAAGCCGCCCTGTCATAGGGCGGCTTTATTTGTCTAAATAGTAGGAGGTGCTTTATCGATGACGCTCAAACTCAAAAAGAAAGCCCCGGCAACGACCGGGCCTATCATCACCCCCGCTCAGCAGGCGGCGCAGGATTGGCTCCCCATCCGTGATCTCCACGACGGCTGTCTCTTTCGACCGGATGGCGGCGTGGTGGCAGGCATCACCATATCCCCTTTCTCCCTCCTTCTGAAGAGTACTAGAGAGGTCGGCACCATCATATCGGCTTTTCAAGCGGCGCTGAACGGCGTGAATACCCCGTGGCAAATCATCTCGGTAGGTCGGCCCGTGGATCTGGATAGCTACCTCGAAGTATTAGATCACCAAATAGCCGATTCTACTGCCGAGCGCAAGCCGCTCCTACGCGAGTATTTGCATTGGGTGAGTGGCCTCGTTCGCTCAGGAGAGACGACGGAGCGCCGGTACTACCTGCTCATCACCCGCAAAGGCGCGGATGCCATCGCGGAGCACCGGTCGAACCTCAGAGGCCTCGTGGACGATCTCGGACGGATCAACCAAGGGTTTCAGGTCAGCGTCATGGATGATTCTGCATGGCGTGAGCTTTTATTCCTCGCATTCAACGCCGATCAATCTGCCAGCGAAACCGTACCCACCGGCCGCGTCGGCTTACCACCGCTTTACAAAGGAGGCATCGCATGAAAAAGACAAAATCATCCACCGTCACCGCCCCGGGTTCTGGCCTGCGTTCACTCTTTGCGCCCCAAGCTATAAAATTCGCGACAACCAGCATGACCATTGGGGATCGCTGGTCCCGTGCCTATATCGTCACCGCCTTACCGACCACAGTCAACGCCGGTTGGCTTTCAGACGCTGCCAACCTGCCGGGCGTGACGTTATCATTGCACGGCATTCCGGAGGATACGGGAAACTTGGTCAACGATCTCTCACGCAAAATCAGTCAGCTGGCTGGTCAACTGGAGACAAAATCCAGCGCCTTAACTGAGCAACGGACCGAACAGCAACTGTCGGACGCCCAAACCCTGATGAAGCAATTGGATTCCGAGCACCAAAGCGCCTTTACCATCGCGATCATTCTTACGGTCTCGGCTCCCGACGAGGCCACCGGCCTGCGCTTGGCCAAACGCCTCGAAGGCCAGTTGGGATCGGCGAGTATTCGGGCCCGGACCTTGGCTTTCAGGCAAGAGAGCGGGCTAAAAGCGGCGGGGCCGTGGGGCATTCTGCCAGACGATCTCGTCGGCAAAACACCCCATATTCTCCCAGTCGGCACTGTCGCGGCGAGCTGGCCCTTTTCTTCTGGCGGCATTAATCATGGCCATGGCGTGGCGATGGGAAAGGATGCATCGGGCGGCCTCGTGCTGGTCGACCGCTGGAACCCGCCCGATTCAGCCGGGATCACGAATAAAAACTTCACGATTCTAGCGGTGTCCGGTGGTGGCAAAACCTTTGGGACTATCGTCATGATGCTTCGCGAATATGCGCAGGGAGCCAAAATCTACGTCTTGGACCCGGAAAAGCGCGAGTATCAACGGGTGTGCCACAGTGTCGGCGGAAATTGGCTCAATGCCGCCGGAGGGAGCACCCGCATTAATCCCTTCCAAGCTCCCGCTGCCGGTTCGGAGGCTGAGGAAGGGCTGGGCCCGCTCAGTATCCACATTCAGCGCGTGTTGACCTTTCTCAATACGCTCATGCCGGGCCTCTCCGCCATTGCCCAAGCCCTGCTAGCCGGAGCCGTCCGTGAAACGTACGAGGCCCACGGCATTCTGCTCTCCGTCGATCCCGCCAGCATCCCCAACGAGAAATGGCCGGATATCCACCATCTTTACGCCGTCTGTCAGCATCATATTGAGTTGGAGCCCGATCAGCCGGAGTGGAAAACGCTCGTCGCGCTGTTACAGGAGCCTGCGGTCGGTGTCCTGGCGGGCCTCTGGGCAGGACCATCCACTGTGCCACAGTCAGCCAGTGCCGACTTTATTGTCGCGGATCTCATGGATCTAAAAGATGCGCCTGATAACGTCCGCCGAGCGCAGTACTTGAACGTACTCGGTTATCTCTGGGACCTCATTCGCCGAGACAAAACCGAGCGCAAAATCTTAATAGCAGACGAAGCGTGGATGCTGATCGACAGCCAAAATCCCGACACCCTGCGGTTCTTGAAACAAGTCGCCAAGCTGATCCGCGGGTATAACGGTTCGCTCATGACGATCACCCAGAACGTGTATGACTTCTTGTCGCCAGCTGTGCGGCAGGACGGCGAGCCGGTGCTGACCAATGCCAGCATGACGTTGCTCCTGCGTCAAGACCGCAGGAACTTGCAAAGTCTCATAGAGTTATTCGATTTATCAGAGCAGGAGCAAGATAAGCTCTCAGGAGCCATCGCGGGGCAGGGATTGCTGATTGCCGGGAACTCTCGGGCATGGATCAAAATCGAAGGTAGCCCCTTCGAACAGGCCATCATTCGCGGGGAGTAGCGGGAGGGAGGGATAGGCATGTTATCGCTGATCCGGTGGGTGGAGCGCCATACGCCCGCCCTCAAGGCCCTCTTTTTGCTGTCGTGGTTGGTGATTGCGGTCTTCTGCGGAGCCTCTACACTCATTCTGATGCTCTTTCACCGCCCAGCATTCGATGGAGTGCTAGGTACTTTCATGAGCGTGATGTTCTTCTGGTTCTTCCGTTCTCTGTTTCAGCTCCTGGAGTAATTCCATCTAAATAATAGGAGGCGATTTACACATGAATGATTGGGTATTGGAGTTGCACATTGATGATTTACGCTGGGAGGGCGATCGCGACAGTGCCAAAGATCGCATCGTAGACTTTGCCGGAGCAGCGACACGTGCAGGTGAATTCTTTGAAATTGTCATTCGCGACCGCGCGGACAAGATGATTTATGGTGTGGAAGGGTCACCGGGACTTCCAACCGTCGAAGGCGCTCAAACCTTGGGAACACAGACACACATCGAGGAAGAGTATTTCCCAGCTGATTCCCACCGCAAAAACACCTGGATGTACGCGGATTATAAGCCTGGTCAAGCCCCCGTCTCCCGCCACTACAACATCGATGAGGAAATGCACCCTGGCCGCACCGCAGGGTTCTTAGGGTCCCGCGTCGAACAGCTCTTTACCGCGCTGCAGCAACGTTACCCCGATATCATCCAGCCTGCCGAAGACCACGAACGCTAATCATCACCCCTTCAGCCGTCCCTATTATGGGGGCGGCTTTTGTTATAGACAGGAGGCGATATGTATATGTCAGACAATCCCAGCGAGCAACTTTCCCGCATCCTCGATGCTTTGCGTTGGTTGCCGGATATTACTGATGGTATCCGCCGCAAAGGGCGAGATCTCGCCGCCACAGCCGACGGGCTCAACCTGTCCATCGATCAGCGCGTGGCTAACCACCGCAAAAACATGGCCTATCTGGGCGAGCGCCTAGGCAATGATCGCTCCCTGAGCCCCACGGAACAATTTATGTTAGCCGCCCAAGCCGTCACGTTAGGTGCGAACCCGCAAGCAATAGCCGCCGCGCTCCAAGAGACGACCAGGCAACCTACCTCGATGATCCAATGGATCCAAGCATCCGCTCGGCACCAAATGCTGATTGACCATGCCACAGAACGATAGGAGGTAAATTATGTCGGAGGACCGCGCGGAACAGCTGAAACAAGCTGTTGCCGCCAAGCTCAAAAGAGAAGCCTCGAAGAAAATCATCGTCTGGGCGGTGGGAGCAGGGGCTCCTGTCATTGGGGGCGGGCTCATTGTTGTTATCGGAGCGATTGCCTCAACGGTCTTGCTGGCAGGCATCGGGAATTGGCTCTCAAACATCTTTGGCCCCCACCCCCCGGCCATCGCCACGACCATGAGCCGCCCGGCGGAATGGCTCCTGACCACTACCCAATACGCAGACCAAGACGGCATTCCCAACGTCATCGCCTTGGCCGTGATGGAGCAGGCCAGTGACGGCCAAGTCTATGGCGACCGTTGGTATTGCAGCAACCAAAAGACCACCGGCGAAGCCTGTCATACGGCCTATCATAAGGGCATGCTCGGCATCGGCCCCAAAGGCGTCCATCATTTAGGCATCGGGTACTCATTGATGGGAATCAACGGCAAGGATCTTACCATCCCCAGCGGCCAGCACCATAACGTCGACTGGAATCTCAGTACCGGCACCACTTTCCTAGCATCCAACCTCAACGGGGAATACTGGAAAGCCGACCTCACCCAATTCCATGCCGCCGTCCAGACGCCGCCTGGTTGGTCGTCCAGCGGCAACTATGCGGACCAAATCAAACAGCTCGTCCAAAGCTATGATGCCGGACCTCACCTGGGCGCTTGGGCTCTAGCTATGTGGTCGAAGAAAACCGGCGACTGGGAAGATCCCGGCTCTCCTCCACAAAAAGAATGGGTCTTTGCCGTTGGCGCCGCGCCGGACGGGGCAACCTTCTCCCACAAATGGCGGCCGCATACCGTGGAGTACATCCACTCGAAAAAGGGCACCCAGACGATCATCATCCATCATTACCTCTCCGGTACCGATGTCGCCCCGCCCGTCTCCCTCTGGGGGCGGACGAAGTCCGGTCAGACCACCACGTTTTATCTCGGCCCCCAAGATAAGCAGATCCCTATTTGGTCAGGCGGCAGTATTTGGGGCGCACAATTTCAACTCACCGGACCCAACGCGCTCGACCAAATCACCGCCTACTGGCCGAATGGAAACCAGGACAGCATTCAGTGGCCGGAGACTTCCGGGGGCGCTGTCGCCACCCTCACCAACATCCCACCCGCTCACAGAATTTCTTACTGGTGGAAGGACATTGAGAAAGCGTCCCGTCTCACGGGTGTTCCCGCCGACTGGATTGCGTCCGAAATGTCTCACGAGTCTGGCGGGGCACAAGATGCGGGATCTCAAGGACTAGCCGGAGCCTTTGGCCTCATGCAACTGGAGCCCAGCACAGCCCAGCATTTGCCCGGTTGGTATCCCGGCGCCCGCCAAAACCCCCAAGAAAACATCATTCTGGGCGCGGAGCTCTTGGAGGAAAATCACCAATCACTCGGCAGCTGGCGATTGGCTTCAGCCGAGTATTACGGAGGCTTGGGCAACATGGAGCATGGC
>JAKAAS010000032.1 GCA_021802225.1 Bacillota bacterium | reverse complement strand
CCCGTCCGGCCGATCCGGTGCACATACGTCTCCGTGTCCTGAGGAAGGTCATAATTGATAACGTGGGTCACGTTGTCAATGTCTAGACCGCGGGCGGCCACATCAGTGGCCACTAAAATCTCGCTGGCCCCCTCTTTGAAGCGCTTCAATACCCGGTTGCGCTGAACCTGGTTAAGGTCTCCATGAATAGCTTCCGCAGAGTAGCCGCGGGCTTGAAGTCCTTCGGCCAGCTCATCCACCCTTTTCTTGGTCCGGCAGAAGATGATTGTGCGCTCTGCACCCTCCATGTCGAGTATCCTAGACAGCCCGTCCAGTTTCTCGTGTTCCCGCACTTCATAGTATGCCTGTTCGGTCAGGGGCACCGTCAGGCGCTCAGGACTGATGGACACATGCTCAGGGTTTTTCAGGTATTTTCTGGCCAGCCGGGAAATCGCATCCGGCACCGTGGCCGAAAAGAGCATCGTTTGGCGATCCGTCGGCACGTTTTGCAAAATGAACTCGACATCTTCAATAAAGCCCATATCCAGCATTTCGTCCGCTTCATCAAGGACCACAATTTTTACTCCGTCAAGCTTCAGGGTGCCGCGGCGGATATGGTCCATCACGCGGCCCGGAGTGCCAATGACGACCTGCGCTCCATGCTCTAAGGCGCGGATCTGGCGGTCATAAGACTGCCCACCATAGATAGGCACAACTTTGACGCCGGCATGGCGCCCAATCTTGGTGATTTCCTCCGAAACCTGAATGGCCAGTTCGCGGGTTGGAGCCATAACCAGGGCCTGGACCTTCTTGCCCCGGTGGTCTAGAAGCTCCACAATGGGCACTCCAAATGCCGCGGTTTTTCCTGTTCCGGTCTGCGCCTGTCCAATCATGTCATGGCCCTGCATAATCAGGGGAATGGTCTTGACCTGGATTGGCGAGGGCTCCTCAAAGCCCATGTCCTCTAATGCCTTTAATACCGGGGCTGTCAGCCCCATACTCTTGAACGACTCCAGTTTTACTGTTCCCTCTTCCATCGAAAGCTCCTTCATCGTGTCTTTAACTGTCTCCTCTTCCATCGAAAGCTCCTTCATCGTGTGTTTTAATGTCTCCTCTTTTGTCGCTAAATCCAGACAGGCAGTCCCAGCATATCCCATAATTGGGTCAGCGCCATTTCGACTGCAGCTTCACGCACCCCCGTGCGCTCGACATGAATCACCCGCCGCCGCACCAGAGTTTGAAGCGGTCCACTGACGGCCGTATAAAATGTGCCAACCGGATTATCACTGTCGCCCCCGCCTGGACCCGCATATCCTGTTGTGCTCAATCCCCACTGCGTGCCAAAACGTTCCTTAATAGCTTCCGCCATCGCCAGAGCGCACTGCGCGCTGACAGCCCCGTAGGTCTCGAGAATTTTGGGGGAAACTCCAGACAATCTCTTGATATCATCAGTATATGCAACCGTGCCGCCGGCCACACAAGCCGATGCTCCTGCCACATCGATGAGCCGCGCTGCCAAGAGACCTCCCGTCAGCGACTCCATCGTGCTGCATGTTTCATGGCGGTCTTGCAGCGCTCGAATAATGACATCCGCCCGGTCAGCGTTTCCCAGACGGTACAGCGTCGCGGGAACCTGTCCCTTGACCCAAGCCAGAGCGCGTTCTGCCAATATCTGTCCGTGTTGCGAGGATTCCAGCGCTTCCACGCGAATATCCACCCGTCCAGGCTTAGCATAAATTCCCATTTTAGGATGCTGACCACCTAAAATCGGCGCAATTTGATGCGCTAAGGTGGCTTCACCGCTCTCAAAGCACGAGAGACTGCTGCGCACTACAGTTTGATGCCCCTGAATCTGACGAAGCCAGGGAAGCAGAAATGCCTCCGCAATCGCTTTCATTTCCCGAGGGGGGGCCCGGTAATAACACCGTCACCCGCCCGGATGCATCAATCAGCTGACCAGGAGCCTGACCTTTGGGATTTGGCCAGATAACGGCTCCCGACACCACCTCGGACTGCCTTCTGACTGATTCTTCCCAACCTGAGTTCCGCCCATGATGTTCCGAAATATATTGGTGTGTTTCGGAATCTACGGCTAGCGTCCGCTGATAGAATTCAGCGACCGCTTCTTTGGTCACGTCATCTGCCGTAGGACCCAAACCACCCGTCACAATGACCAGATCGCAGTCCTGGTGCAGTTGGGCGAGAGTCTGGATAATGGTGCGCACACTATCCCCCACAACAGTTTGGGCGTGAATATGTATCCCGACCGATAATAATTGTTGTGCAAGCCACGCGGCATTGGAATTCATGACTTCGCCGGTCAACACTTCATCGCCTACCGCCACGAGGCCGGTAAGTTTGAACACTCCTGTCCCTCCGTACTATCAGGTAAATTGATCATGCCATATTTGGGACAGAATTACAACTGCCCCGAAAGCTCCAGGCCCGCCGGTTTCCCTCAAGGGGGTCCTGCGAGCCGGAGTTTCACGCAATAAATTCCCTGACTGCCTCTCCTGGCAGTGTTTCGTGTTCCAGCAGCTGTGCGGCTAGCGCCCACAAGTCGTGTTCATGCAGCGTAATCAGTTCGTCGACGATGGTCTGCTGTTCAGCGATGATGTCCCGGATTGTGTGATACAGCACTTCCGGGGAGAGCGCTTCCTCCTGAACAACCCCCATGGACGACAGCCCTGACAGGACCATTTGCCGGGCAATGTCCCAGGCCTTTTCAAAGTCATTCGCCGCCCCGGTGCTCTGCTCCCCCAGCAGGAGCCGTTCGGCCGTCGAGCCGCCGAGAAGGATCTGGATGTCAGCCTTCAGTTCCGAGACGGTTTGCAGAAGGCGGTCATCGTCCGGAGCGTGCCGGACAAATCCCAGGGCCATGCCGCGGGCCGCAATGGTAATTGAGGCCACCGAACCGGGATTGACAAGCTCTCCCACTAGCGCGTGGCCGCCTTCATGGACGGCTACCCGCTTTTGGTCCTCATGTCGCAGGGTGCGGTCCATCCGCTCGCCCAGCATCACCTTGTCCACTGCCTGGCGCAGCAAGCTGGTCGTGATGACCTCTGCTCCTTCCCGCATGGCGAGAATTGCTGCTTCGTTGCATACACTCTCCAGGTGGGCGCCGGAAAATCCGAACGTTTCACGGGCGATAGCATCGAGGTTGGCCTCAACATCGAGGGGCTTGTTGCGGGTATGCAGTTCCAGAATGCTGAGACGCGCCTCGCGGTCGGGAAGATCTACCCTGACCACGCGGTCAAATCGACCGGGCCGCATCAGCGCCTGGTCCAGCAAGTCCGCGCGGTTGGTGGCGGCCATCACCAAAACTCTAACCTCGTCGTCGTGCACTTGCATGCCGTCCATCTCGACCAGCAGCTGGTTAAGAGTCTGGTCGTATTCAAGGTGGGACTGATTGCTGCCGCGCTTGCCTGCCATCACTTCAATTTCATCGATAAAAATGATCGCGCTTGGCTTTTTCTCCTTGCGGGCCATGCTCCTCGCCTCTTGAAAAAGCTGGCGCACCCTCTGGGCGCCCACACCGGCATACATTTCTACAAATTCCGATCCTGATGATGTTAAAAAGACGGATTCGGTGTATTGGGCAGCGGCCTTCGCCAGGAGAGTTTTCCCGGTCCCGGGGGGGCCCGTCAGGAGGATCCCCTTCAGCGGGCGGATGCCTAGCCGGGTGATGATATCGGGCTTCAGGATGAACTCCAAAGCCTCTTTCAGCTCACTCTTGGCTACTTTTTGACCGCCAATATCCTGAAACGTCGTGGTGACGTGGCTCACGGAGACCTTGCGGCTGCTTTTGTTGCCCACCCTGTTGAGGATCCCGGTGAAATACACAGCCGACCCGAGACCCAACAACAGCACAATGGGCCAGATATCGATGCCGTCGAGACCCAGAAAAACTAAAATGCCGAGAACACTGCCCAGGAGGATTTCACGAACCATTAACCCGCACCTCCCAGCCGTAGGGGCATTACTATATCCAGCCAGTATCCGGGAGCATCGAGCGTCACAAAAATGTGATGGTTGCTAAGCTGCACCGCAGATGTCAGATGATACTGGCCCGCCAGTTTTTGGATGGCGCCATTCATGGCCACATACTGGCCCGTGGCCTCTCCCTGAGCAATAATCAAGCGCAGCGGATCCACCAGGGAAACCATATCCGAGCTGGGATGGGACAGCACGGTAATGCTGCCCGGGGCGCGGCCTGTAACTTGCTGGTCCTTAGCCGCGACAGCCTGATATGCCGCCATTAAATTGGAATCCTCAGCCAGGTCAACCGTAACGGCACCGTGCGAAGAGACTTGCACTGTCCTCACCCCGGGGACGTTCTGCAGGGAGTGCAAAAGGGGCGAGCGGACCGCAGAGCGCAGGTACACCCACTGGGCTCCCATTAAAAGACCAAGCATCGCTGCAAAGACCGCAAATACCAGAAAAACTTGTTTCACCGTAAACTTCATCAACCCAGCTCGCCCCCTTTTGTTAAAATCGCCGTGGCGGATACTGTCCGCAGCCAATGGGCAGTATATCACAGCGAGCCGGGAACGGGGCAGGCAATGCTTGTCTTAAAGGGAAAACGCCGCCACTGCGGGAAAGATGTTCAATTTCTAGGCCAGTAATGGTAAAAATACTCGCCGCCACTCCACACGGTCAGGGCCAACGCCAGAACCCATAGCCCGTCCGGCACTACACCGGTCAAAACCGCCGAAGCGCCCAGTGCAAACAGCTGGCTGGTGGTCTTCCACTTGGCAACACGGCTGGCGCCCATAGTTGTTCCCGGTGGGAGCACTGAGCGCAGCCCAGTCACGGCTAACTCCCTTAGCAGCAGGATGAAAAGGATCCATACGGATAGCCGGTCGGACGCAATGAGCGCCAAACCGGAACCGAGGACAAGAATCTTATCAGCCAATGGATCCATATAGGCCCCGAACCGCGTCGTGTTCGACGCGTGCCGCGCGAGCCTGCCGTCAATGAAATCTGTCACCCCGGCCACAATAAACACCGCCAGGCCTATCCAATGCCACCGCGGGGCCGGAACCAGCCACATCGCCACTACGGCTGGCGTGAGAACGACTCGGGAAAGGGTGACCTGATCGGCTGCGTTCACATTAATGCCTCCGCTAAGAGATCGTATTCCCGGGTTCCCGTAATCCGCACGGGAACAATCTGACCGGCGGCAAATTGGCCCTTAACGTAGGTGACGCCATCAATGCCCGGCGCATCAGCCGCACCCCGGCCCACGCTGACAGTGTCACCGGTATCCTCAATCAGCACCGGCATCACGTGTCCAATATGGCGGCCCCGCACTGATCCGACCAGTTTTCTCTGCACGAGCATGGCCTCGCGCCGCCTCCGCTGCTTAACCGCTTCGGGGACGGGGTCCCCAAGTTTTTCGGCCCGCGTGCCTTCTTCATGGGAGTAGGTAAAAATGCCCACATGGTCGAAACGCATCGCGTCGATGAAGCTCAGCAGAGTTTGAAAGTGCTCATCCGTCTCACCCGGAAAGCCTACAATAAATGTCGTGCGCAAGGTAATGTCCGGAATTGCATCCCGAATCATTCCCAGCACCCGATCCGTTTTATCCCGCCGAAATGGCCGTCCCATTTTTTGCAGAAGGTCAGGATGGGCATGCTGCAAAGGCATATCCAGGTAGGGGGCGACCACAGGGAGGTCGCGCATGGCGTTGACCAATTCTTGCGTAATCTGCGTCGGATAGCTATACATGATGCGCACAAACAGCAAGTCAGGAATTTCCTGCAGCCCGTAAAGAAGTCGCGGGAGTTCCGGGTGACCATAGAGGTCATGGCCCCAGATGGTTGAGTCCTGGGCAATGAGAATCAGCTCGCGCACCCCTTGGGCCACCAAGCGCCGGGCCTCCTGTAAGATATCCTGCAGAGGGCGGCTCCGGTAGCCTCCACGCATCTGGGGAATGGCGCAAAACGCGCAGCTGTGGTCGCACCCCTCTGCAATTTTTAAATATGCCGTGTAATTGGGAGTGGTCAGCTTGCGTGGCGATGGCAGGCCGCTGACTGGCATTTCCCCCCAAAAACTTGGGCGGCTGCCGCTTAATGCACCCTCGACCGCTTCCACGATTCGGTGAAACTCGCCAGTCCCGACCATGGCATCGACTTCCGGCAGGTCATTCCATAGAGTTTGCTGGTATCTCTGGGAGAGGCAACCCGCCATAACCAGCGCTTTGAGCTGGCCAGTCTCCCGGTAATGGTTCATTTCCAGGATCGTGTCAATTGATTCCTGTTTTGCGGAATTTATGAACCCGCAGGTGTTGACAATCAACACCTCAGCATCATCCGCCTCCGGAGTCAACTGATAGCCAGCCTGTTCAAGCAGACCCAGCATGACTTCCGAGTCTACTCGATTTTTGGGGCAGCCTAAAGAGACCATCCCCACTTTCGTCGCCAAAAAAATCACCTCGGACGTATCATAGCCCAGCGAGGCGGGAAAATAAAGAGGCAAACGGTGTGCCTGTTCTATTTGCAACGTCTGCGAACGTAAGATGCAATACCATTCCCGTCGAATTTGTCAATGGAGGCGAGGTTGTGCGTATTTATACTGTGCGCTACCGATTGGTGCGCTATCTGCTTGTCACCCTGATTATGGCCGGAGTGATGGCGGCTGGATTGTGGGCTGTCGACCACTCGCGGGCGTATGCCCAGACTTCCTTGCCGGCTCAAGACCGCTACTCCCTCCGGGATGTGGATACCACTCAAAAAGTCGCGGCCCTGACCTTTGATATCTCATGGGGTACGGTGATGCCGCCCAAGGTGCTCTCGATTCTGGCGGCTGACCATGTGCCGGCCACCATATTTGTTTCTGGGCCATGGGCTTCCCAGCATCCCGCCATCGTCAAAGCCTATGCAGCGGCCGGGGCGGAAGTCGAATCCCACGGATGGGCGCACGTCAACTATACCGGCCTGTCCAATGCGGGGATTGCTGCCAATCTGATGAAAACCAATGCGGTGATTGACCAAATCACCCATAAGCGCGCAAGCTTCGTCCGCCCTCCCAATGGGGACTTCAGCAGCCGCACCATCCTGGCATCCCGCGCCGTGGGGTATACGACCGTCACCTGGGGCACAGATTCCCTGGACTGGATGAATCCCGGAGTCTCGACGATTATCCGCCGGGTCACCACACGCATCCATCCCGGCGACATTGTCCTCATGCATGCGTCGGATACCTGCAAGCAAACGGATCTGGCCCTCCCCACTATTTTGCGGGACTTGAAGGCCAAAGGCTACAAACTGGTCACGCTGCACCAGCTCCTGACTTACGGCAAGCCTATTTACCGCGGCTGAAAAGGGATTTCAGCCATGACCACAATGGGTGGCGCGGGGCTCTGACGCCGTCGCTCTGCATTGTGCGCAGTCCCGTGACCACCGCAGGCTGTCCTGGGGTGGTCACGGTTATGAAACCGGCCGGCTGGCGGCGCAATACCGGCGCTTGCAAGGCCGTGACCGTGGGGGTCATGTGATAGGTTTCTTGGTTGGGCAGGCTCAGCCATACCGTGCGGTCGGGTTCAAGAGGCACAAGAGGGCTTTGCCCTCCAGCTACCGGAGCCTTGGCCACTGCTGTTCCCGGTTCGAGGACAGGTATGGTCGCCCAGTGTTCAAAGCCCCATTCCAAAAGGTGCCTAGCATCGCGGTAGCGGTCCTGGCTATGAAGAACCACAGCGATCAGCTCGTCGCCGTTGCGGGCTGCCGATGCCACGAGACATTTTCCCGCCGCATCAGTGGTTCCCGTCTTGACCCCGTTGGCTCCGGGAAAAGTATACAGGAGTTGGTTGGTATTGTTTAAAGTCCGGCGGTTCCGGCCGCGCAGTTCGGTCACGTAGGCTTCCTTGCTGGCAACGATTTTGCGGAACAGGGGAATCCGCATGGCATGCCTGGCAATCAGGGCGAGGTCGTAGGCTGTCGAAAAATGGCCCGGTTTCGTTAAACCGTTGGGATTTTCGAATTGGGTATTGAAGGCGCCCAGTTCCTGCGCGCTCATATTCATCTTGGCCACAAACTTGTTTACGGATCCCGCATCTGCCTCAGCCAGGGCAACAGAGGCGTCATTGCCGGAGCGCATCAAGAGCCCGTGCAGGAGGTCATAGACGGTATACTTCTGGCCTGGAGCAATATGCAGACGCGAGCCCACCGTATAAGCCGCCTGGCGCGATATTGTGACCGTCCGGGACAGGTGCCCGTGCTGGATGACTAAGAGCGCCGTCATCATTTTGGTCACGCTGGCCGGGTCCATTTGCTTGAATGCGTTCTTTTCATAGAGAATGGCCCCGGTTCTCGCATCGATCAGGATGGCGGCGCGCGACACTACATGCGGGCCTTGCTGCGACTGTACGGCGTGCCGGGATAGTGGCGTGCGGATATGAGAAGCGGCTGGTGCCGTCATCAGGCCAGCCGCTAACAGACAAGATGTGATCTTTACCATGGCTCTCCCTCGCTGTTCCTTTTTGCGTAGTGTGACCGCCCGGGAGCAAAACCATGCGACTATCCTTGAAAAGTGAGGTTGAGAACATCATTCGACGTCGGCAGGGGAATGTTTTTGCCGCCAACAGTGACAGCCACTGCATGACTGCCTAAAATCAAAGACACGGACTGGGTGCCCGAGAAATTAGCATGCTCCCCGGAATAATACATCCCGCTCGTTGCCGGCCCGCCGTTCACCGCCGCGGACACCCAGCAATTGCCGGTGAATGCCAGCGCAACCGTCACCGGTGCTGGCGTCACCAGGTAATGGGCAAAGACGGATGTGCCGCTCTGGCTGGTGCTCTGCAAAGACACTGTAGGGCCCTGCACAGCCTTGTGAGGGGAGGCTGTGCCTGTGGTCTTTGCGTGAGCCGGTGCCGTCTTCGGTGTCTTTTTGGACGCCAGCGCCGCTGTTGGCGGGGGAGATGAGTGTCCATGTCTGAGGGTCAGCAGCCCCCCGACAAAGAGCACGACCAGCACCCCCAGGATCCAAATCAGCACCCGGGGATTGGAATACTCGGGCGCGTCCCTTTCCGCTCCCCTGCGCCGGTTGCGCTGCGAGGGCTGGCTAGTCATGGTCCGGGGAGATGCATGGGCGTACAGCCCCGTCCGGCCGGTAGACTCCATGGGCGGGATGGCGGGATGGTCAAGAGGTTGGCCGATTTCCCGGCGACGCTGCTCCACCACGGCATCACTGTCCAAATCCAGCAGACGGGCATAGTTTTTCAGGAATCCCTGGCCATAGACTTCCCCTGGCAAATCGTCCCACCGGTTTTGCTCCAAGGCCAGAAGGTAATCCCGCCGGATGTGGAGGGCATCGCTGACCTGGTCGATTGAGAGACGCCGCCGAATGCGGGCCTGATTGAGCGCTTGGCCAATGTTGGCGGGGCCGTTATTCGCTGACGTGTCCATTCGCATCCTCCTCAGTATTTTATGGCCACACCCGGTTTAACGTACGAGCGAACGGAATGGTTTCACGCACATGGTCAAGCCCGCAAATCCACGCCACAATTCTCTCCAGACCCATTCCAAATCCGCTGTGGGGCACCGATCCAAACCGCCGCAAGTCAATGTACCACCCATAGACCGCCAAGTCGAGGTGGTGCTCGTCCATCCTTTGGAGCAGCAGATCCAAATCGTGGATGCGTTCGCTGCCACCGATAATTTCCCCGTAGCCTTCG
>JAKAAS010000031.1 GCA_021802225.1 Bacillota bacterium | reverse complement strand
CAGCGCCGACGGACGCTGGATGCGGATCAGACTTCTTTGGGATTTGAATGTCTGGAAACGGGCGAACAGGAGAAGGGCACTTCATGATCGGTGAACGGGTGCGTCTGGCGCGAGACTATACAGGGTTGAGCCAGGCCCGGCTAGCAAATCAGGTGGCCGTGAGTCAGTCCACGGTTGCCTATATTGAACGCGAACGCTTCGTACCTTCCGATGCACTGCTGCGCAAGATTGCGGGCACTACGGGTTTTCCCCTGCCGTTTTTTCATAAGGGCGACCTCGATCCGTTCCCGCTGGGCTCCCTGTTATTCCGTGCCCGGGCTAAAGTGCCCATGGCCACGCGCCAGGATGCGCATGCCAAGGCCCGCGTGGCGTGGGAACTGGCACGGTATTTGCTGGGCCGCGTCAAGGAATGGCCCGTGCGGCTGCCTCAATGCACCGGGATTCCGGCCGCGCAAGCGGCGGATGCGGTGCGAATTGGGCTCGGACTGCCCGCCGAGGATCCCGTTGCTTCCCTCGTTCCTGCCATGGAGCGTGCCGGGGTGCTGGTCACAGCAATTTTGACCACGGGTCCCGGACTCGATGGGTTCTGCGCCTGGGCGGGAACGAATGCTCAGCGTCCGGTTATGGTCTTGGACTCGGCAACGCCAGGGGACCGGATGCGCTGGAGTGCGGCCCACGAATTAGGGCACCTAGTGCTTCACCGGACGGTCAGAGGCGGTGGGGATGCTGCCGAGCGCGAAGCTGATGCGTTTGCGGCCCAGTTTCTCCTGCCGGAGAACGCCATGCGGCGCGAATTGGCCGCACCGGTGACACTGACGGGGCTGGCCGCGCTTAAGGCGCGCTGGCGCGTGTCCATCCAGGCCTTGGTGCGGCGCGCCAGAGAACTGGAAATTATCACTGACAGGCAATATCGCTACGTATTTGAGCAAATTGGAAAGCAGGGCTGGAAGACCAAGGAACCGATTGATGTGCCGCGTGAGCAGCCGCAGGCACTCACGCAGTTAATCCAAGCGGTATATGGAACGGCGGATAATCTTCGCCGCCCCTTGCTTGAGGCGGGGCTGCCCCCGTCTCTGCTGCAGTCGATTTCCTGGCCGGTGCTGGCGCCGGTTCCGGCGGAACGTCCTAAAGTCATTGTCTTGCATGCGGGGTACCGCACAGAGCGTTGACCGCTAGCCATGCCCCCAAGACACAGTCCTGCCTGTAGACGGGTTGATGAAAATGGCGTAGTTTGAAGAATGAAAGTGGGCGCCCTCTTCATCTCACTGGGCAGTCCGTGCTGCTAATGGGATTGCAACGGCGCGAAAGGGCGGAGTGCGATGATAAATGTCCCATCCTGTATACGGCAGGGTCGGCCTCAAGGAACAGAAATCAAGATCTTGGGGCCGCTGCTGATTCCAGTGGCGCTTGCAGCGCTTCCGGTGACTATGCTGTCACTGGCGACCAGCTTCGCTGAGTATGTATCAGCCAGCGGGAGTGGTTGCGGAATCCAGCATTACCAAGGGAAATTTAGTGTTCCGGCATCACCAGACAAACTGGAGTCGCTTTAATTCATGGCGACAGGCGCAGCGAGAAGGATCTCTGCTTGCTGTGCTGCTGCTGCGACCTGTTGAGGATTGCGGACCGGCTGACGGAGCACATAGGGAGGTGCGAGGGCATGGCTGAGATCCGTCCGGTCCGGCTGACAGATGCTGAGAAATTCCGTGACCTGCAAGATCAGCTCGACCGGGAAACGCCATTCATGCTGATGGAGCCGGGAGAACTGTCCGGGGCGGTTTCTGATTGGGAAAAGAGGATAGGCCCTTTTATAGATCAACATCACAGTGAGTTCTGGGTGGTGGAAGACAAGACCCAGCTGGCAGGGTTTCTGCGTATTAAGGGAAACCACGCCAGACGGTTGTCGCATTCTGCCTTGGTGGTGGTTGGCATCCGCCAGGCTTATTGGAACCAGGGGCTAGGAACGCGGCTGTTCCAAGGGATGGAAGAATGGGCGCTTCAGCACCAAATTATCCGGCTCGAACTTACCGTCATGGTGGACAACCGGAGGGCGGTCAGCTTGTATCATAAAATGGGTTTCGTGGTGGAGGGCCTTCGCCGGAAATCCATTCGCTACAGCGGTGGCGGGTTTGCGGATGAATATCTGATGGCGAAAATCCTGGAGAGGCCGGAATAGATGCCATTAATGCCATTCCCGGTACTTGGATGGAGGGCAAGATTCATGGCAGGCCCTCTGGCGGGGTCGGCAGCAAGCCGCCAGCGGGCGCCGGCCCCGGGGGTTATTCAGCGAAACCGGGTTGAGATGCGCCAGCGGTCCGGGGGTATTGCTTACGATAGGCGGCAATAGGGATGAATCCATCCGGGCTCGATGTACGGTGTGAACCAGTCTTCGGGCCGCAGCATCATGCCTTGGCTCTGTGCGATTTCCGTGTCTTCGATTCCGTCGTAGGCGGGATCAAACAGCCACTCCGCATCGGTATCAGGCAGCATGAGATCCTCAAAGAGAGAAAAATCCTGTGCGTCGGCAGCGGGCTTGAGCCCGTTGGCCTCGGCGTCGAGCGCCACAAGACTTTGCGCTGTCTGGATTAGCGCTCGCACGACCAAGGCTTCGGCCGTGCAGCCAGCCACCACGGACTCTCCATCCCACTGGTCAATCATGCCGGTGACGGAGATGGCACACACCAGAAATCGTTTGGCGAAAAAGGGAGTGTAATGCTGGGAGAACTGACCCGGCAGCCAGGACAGGAGCGGCTCGTGGTTAGCAGTGGCCATCACCTCATTCACGGCATCAAACAACTCATCGAGAAATAGATATCCTGCCGCGCGAAGGGCTTCGTACTTTTCACCGGCGCTGCCATCATCAAACTGCATAACCCGCCTCCCTAGCTACCCGAATGTGATATCGTCCGGCAAGACTCACGCGCACAAAAAGAAGGAAACCAGCCACTCCCGGTGTGCGCACATGAATTGCCGCTACCAGTATTTTACCACGCGGGCGCCCAGGAACCATTGCTGTTTGCCTCCAACCGCGCTGAAGACCGTGCCATTGGAGTGCGTCTGCCGGGCAATAGAACGGCATTTGGGCTGCGCCGCTGGGTTGTGGCCGCCCTAAAGGGAGGAGCCGTGCCGGAATGCGCAGAGACGCAGAAGCCCAGAATAGAGCAGTTATGGTCAAACGAGGCCGTGAAGGCTTGCATACGCCAAATGGGGCTCCGCCGGGGAGGGAACCGCACAGCAGACGCATCAGCCACCCGCCGGCGGCAGAGGTGATAGAGAGTTCTTGATACTGCGGGTTGATACCGGGATTGCACCGGCGTCGGAACAATTGGCAGGGCTGTGGTCAAATCTATGAAACCGGTCTCGCCGATGCCGTGCAAATCAGGGAATCTTTGCGGACATGGTTGGACCTGCCGCAATATCCCGCGCCACGGTGGGTTATTCAGCGCGCCGCGTTCCTCAGGCGAGACTCGATTCTTCCACGGATGTCCCAAGCAATTTTTACTTTGGTGCTATGGCTTCTTTGCGGTCTGCCCCGAATGAAGCGATTTTTCAGTCCATGACTGTGGCTGGTCTTAGATTCCGAATTTGCTGACATGACGAAATGAGTCTAGAGCCATGCACCCGAGACGCATAATGGAGAGAGAGACAGAAGGGGGAGCATCCAATGGATTTTAAGAATATAACCGTAGCGGGAGGCGGCGTGTTAGGCAGCCAGATCGCCTACCAAACTGCATTCAAGGGATTTTCCGTCGTGGTGTACGATATTGATGACACCGCATTAACGCGGGCCCAACAACGAATTCAGGGGCTGATGGAACGCTATCAAGAAGATCTGGAAGTTACCAAAGATGATGTGGAGGCGGCATATCACCGCATTGCGTTCAGTTCTGATTTAACCGAAGCGGTGGCCAAGGCAGACCTCTTGATTGAAGCAATTCCGGAAGTAGCGGCAATCAAAACCGATTTTTACAAGAAATTAGGCAACGTTGCTCCCGAGAAGACCATTTTTGCCACCAACTCGTCGACGTTGCTGCCCAGTCAATTTGCTGAGGTCAGCGGACGTCCTGCAAAATTTTTGGCGCTGCACTTCGCGAACACGATTTGGATAAACAATACCGCCGAGGTGATGGGACATGCCGGCACGGATCCCAAGGTATTCGGTGAGGTCGCGGCCTTTGCGCGGTCCATCGGCATGGTGGTGCTGCCGCTGCATAAGGAACAGCCGGGATACATTTTGAATTCGCTGCTGGTCCCACTCTTAAATGCTGCCCAACTGCTCTTGCTGAATGGTGTGGCTGATGTGGAGACGATTGATAAGACATGGATGATTGCCACGGGCGCACCCCAAGGCCCTTTCGCGATTTTGGATGTCGTGGGCATTACCACGGCGTATAATATTACCTTGGCTCAAGCCCAAACGGGCGATCCGGTGTTTGAGAAGTTGGCCCAGTTGCTGAAAACGGAGTACATTGACCGAGGCAAACTCGGACGTGAGACGGGAGAGGGATTCTACACCTATCCTCACCCCCGCTACATGGACCCAGACTTTCTAAAAAGCTAGTACGTGTGCTGGAGCCAGAAAAGCAGCAGCACCGGCGGACATACGCGGTGCTGCTGTTTTTCCATGCAATCGGCGCCGACCAATTCGGATTCACGAGCATAAGGGGGGCCCTTCCGGGCCCCCATGGGCACTTGACGGACTGAACCCGGGCGATTGGAGTGGATGGGGGGCTTCCCGGAAGCGCGTGGTGTCCGCGGATCGTTGCCAGAGGCGAATTCGGAGGCATAAAAGATATATCCGCAGGAATTTGGAACCCATTGGCGAGCGGGGCCGCTGCGAATGGCTTTGTTGCTGTAAGAGGGGAGGAGCGGGCCCTGGTTCTGCAACCTGCCTTGCCACGGACAAGGCGCGGGCACAATCCCGCTGACGGCCTCCGCAAAGAGTCCAATACCCACCCGCTGTGTGCCCCTTGGTGGCGGCCATTAGGCCAGGGGCCGCGAAGATAGGCGAGTCCCTGGCCCGGCGTCTTGAGAACGATTTCATGGAGCAATCCTACCTTCCAAATCCCCCGGCAAACAGTTTTCGTTAATCCGCCCTGCAATCCAATCGGTGTGCGCCGAGAGTAAGCAGTAGTTTTCAAGCGGCTCCCTATTCAGCGCATAAAATAGTGGCGCCAAGCAAGAGCTGATCGGCACAAGGCTAGTGTGGGGAGCTCAGCGGGGGATCCTGATTCTCTGCTGGAACCGGCGCAGGGCTCAGGCGCGCAGAGTAAATGGAGAGGAGACTGATATGGCGGGCGGTCAGAGTAGCACCGACCACCGCGATCAACATGGGGACCATGATGGCCTGGATATTGTGAGTCAACTCCAACACGAACACGATTGCGGTAGCAGGTGCCTCCATGGCAGCCCCCATCATAGCGGCTGCGGCAATGACTGCATAGCTTGGGTCGGGGGAACCCGGCCACAAGAGGTCCCAGCCCCGCCCTAAAAATCCTCCAAGCACTGCGCCGAAGCTTAGAGTCGGCGTAAATAAGCCGCCGGTTGCGCCGCTGCGCAGCGTGCCGGCGGTGGTGAGCGGCTTTAAGATCGCTAGAGCCGCAAAGACCCAGATCACGCCGTGCCCCGTAAAGGCAAACTGCGCCAGGTCCACACCATTTCCCAGCACCAGGGGATATTTAATGGCTACCAGTCCCAATGCCGCGAAAAGAATCAAAGGCTCGACCAGCAGAGGCCAATTCTTGGGACGGTGGTCACTGGCCCAACCGATCAACTTCACATATCCAGCCGAGATGATCCCGATGACCGGTCCGAGAACGACGGCGAACAGCAATAACGAAATAGTAGGGTGAGGCAGTTGCGGCACCGGGTAAATGGCATGGGAAGACAATACCAGCCACGACACTGCGGTAGCTATGCCTGAGGTGAGGAGAGCGGGGAGCATCAGTGTCAACGAAATGGTGCCGAGATACAGTTCCGTTGCGAACAGGGCCCCAGCCAGGGGCGAATTGTAAACAGCTGCCAGGCCAGCTCCAGCGCCGCATGCAATAAGGATGTACCCCTGCTCATTGCTCAGCCCAATCCGCTGGCTCAACGCAGAACCGCTGGCGGCTCCAAGGCGCTGAGGTGCTGCCTCGCGGCCTATGGACCCGCCCAGCCCGACTGTGATTTCGGATAGCGTGGAGCTCAGCAATGTGCGGAAGAGCGACAGTTTTCCCGTATGGGACCAGACCACGGCGGTGGGCTCGCCACCGGTGCCTCCCAAGTACCGCCCTAATAGCCACAGTCCGACTCCCGTGACCAGTCCGCCCAAGATGAGCATCAGCACTATCCTGCTATCGCTGACCCTCGCCACTGCCGAGGAAAACTCACCAGTGTGATAGTGGAAGGCCATGTGCTGCACTGTGCGCAAAGTCGTCATCATGGCGATGGCACCCAGTCCGGAAGCTATCCCGGTTAGAACCACCGCGACCCAGAATTTCAGAGGAAGATCCGCGAGATGCGATGGAACATTGGCTTGTTGGGTTCCGCGCAGGTCCCTATACATTCCGGCGCATTCCTCCTTGTTGGTCTTGAATTACTAAACCGAGTTGTTGCCCCTGAAGGCCGCACTCGGTTTACAGCAGCTGCTCGTGAGCTGGGAGTGGCCAGTACTCTCGGCCCACGGGTGTGCCCTGTACGCACCTGGCTAAGGTTTGGACGCTAAAGGCACGGCGCAACACTGCAGCGCAAACCCCCAAGCGCATCATGTCGGGTCGCCAAGGCACTCTTGTCACTGACAATCCAGGGCCTTGTGCTCTGCGCCTGGTCCCGCCATGGCCATTGGGCAGGTTCTATCCCCCGGTCTCTTCTGCCCGGTCGAGGGGAAGTCGTCTGTATGCTTGTTCAACCGGCCGAACAGGCAGTGGGAAGTGTGTTTCCAGCATTTCGCGGTGTTTGCCGACAACCTGGCCGTGAGCCAAATTGCGGCGCCTAAACACCTGGCGAATCATTTGCAACCCGTTCACCATCCTTAAAGCTATTATACGCGAATGTTCCGCGGCTCGGCATTTGACCGGGATAAACACGGCGGGCACGAGTGCCCGTCTATATCAATCAGGGACGTAAACATGTGACTGGATGGCGGACAAATCGTCCGGTAAGCTGGTGACCGCGGCACGGCATTTTTGGGAGTCATGGGCCAGCACCGTTTGCGCGGTTTTGCAAGTTTGGGTCACTCAGGGTCCCTGCCTGACTCAAGCTCCACGGCCGCATCTGCCGCCGCTGCGGGAAT
Source organism: Bacillota bacterium (assembly GCA_021802225.1). Next base: position 2,431 of record JAKAAS010000031.1, on the reverse strand, counting down.
CGAGCGCAGGGAGAAGACAGGTGAGAGATCTATCCAAATAAAGACGGTAAATTGCCGGCCACAGTGACCCACAAGGCGTTTTGGTAGCCGGTTTGAGTTTTGGGGAAATCTGCCGAGAAGCCGATGGGCAGTGATTGCATGGAGAAGGCTGGCCTGAGTAATGTGGTATATCGGTGCCCCCATGAAGAGCAACCCAATGGCGGCGGACAAGGCTGGAAACGCTAGCCATGCGGGAACAATGAGCAGAGCCAGTCCGGAGAGCAGGGTGCCCGCCAGGATTGTGCGGCGCAATCCCCAGCGCGATACCAGATTTCTCCCTGAGTCCGTAAATCAGTCCGACATCCAGCGCGGAGCTGTGCAACTGGCGCACGACATGGAGCACCAGTCATGCGGACGTGATGGAGGAAAAGAGATTGGCTGTGCCGGTGGGGAGACAACGGGCGCTGGCAGCGGGTTTGTCAGGACGGCCAGCAGGAGCAGAGCGACCACAGTTCCAATATGGGCCGCCCCGGATACCCGGAACGCAGCAGATTCCTACCTCTTTGGCCGCGGCGATTCGGAAGTTCCCCACTGGGCAGGATACGTCACGGAATATTATTTCATCCGGTGTACAGGGAGAAACGCCGGGCATTCACGGTACAAGAGTGGCCAACACTGCCATACACTATTCCATATTCTCCCAATAAAACTTTGCTCCCGCAGCAGCAGAATCGCCGCTGTGCCGGTCTCTGGCGCCCCATGGATTGAAGCGCCACTGCCTCAGCAAGACGTGAATCCGCAGCCGCAATACGCGGGTTCGACAGACAAATCCAAGCAGGAGCCCCCACAGACTGTTGAAATGCAGCCAATCAAGCTTACCCGTCATATCGGAGCGACTGAATAGGATCCAGACCGGACGCTTTTATGGCAGGGTACAGGCCGAATATCAGACCGACCGCCGTGCTGAAGACGAATGCCAGCACCAATGCAGTCGGTGAGAAGACGGCGGGGGTCTTCAGGATTAAGGGAATGATGTGCATCGCTCCCAGCCCGAATACCGCTCCCAGGATGCCGCCTGCTAAACTCATTGCCATCGATTCCAGGAGAAACTGCAGGAGAATATCTTCCCGGGTGGCTCCAAGAGCCTGGCGAATTCCTATTTCCCTGGTGCGTTCAGTCACGGAGACCAGCATGATGTTCATGATGCCTATGCCCCCTACCACCAAGGCAATGGCCGCAGTCCCAATCAGCAAGTCCGTGAAGGTGGCCCGGGTCGCCTGCAGTGTCTGAAGCACCTGATCCTCGGAGGCGACACTCACGGCACTGGGGCTTCCAAACTGGTTTGTGTAGAGATTTGTCAAATAGTCAGCCGCCAAATTCGCCTGCCCGGGACTGGCCGCTTTGATGACCAACTGGCTTAGTTGGTTAGTGCTCAGCAAAGTTTGAGCGACGGTGATAGGGATGAAGATTTCGTTGTCCTGGCTGGCCCCTGGCCCTTGACCCACCGCGTTAAGCGCGCCAACCACTTGAAATTGCTGCCCCATGACCAAGATGGAGGACCCTACCGGATTTTGCCCTCCGAACAAGCTGGCCGTCTGATTGGCGCCCAACACGGCCACGTGTTGATCTTGGGCGACTTCAAACGGCGTTAAAAAGTGTCCGGTTGCCAGCGATATCCCGCCAAGCTGCAGATACGATGCTGTCGTTCCGTCAATAGACCCGCTGCCCTGGACGCTCAAGGTGGATATTTTAGCGCCTGCCGCCATCTCAGGGACTACTAGGTCCGAATAGGGCAAGGTATGGGCCACGAGGCTAGACTCTGTCACCGGAAAGGGCGTGCCCCCGGCAGGAGATACGAACAGCACATTGGTTCCCAATGTTTCAATTCGGGATGTCACTAAAGACGAGGCACCCTGTCCAATGGCAACCAGCACAATGACCGCAGCTACCCCGATAATCACTCCAAGCATGGTTAGTGCGGCACGCAGCTTATTGCTGACTAGGCCTGATAAGGCCAGTGACAGCCCGTCTCGGAAGGTCACCGCATCTCCTCCACTTCCAAAGTATTCCTCACCACATGACCGTCTTGAATCCCAATGATTTGGCGGCACACTTGGGCTACTTCTTGGCTGTGCGTCACAATCACAACCGTCTTGCCGTTCTCGTTCAGAGCCTGCAGCAATTCCAGAATTTCCTGTCCTGTTTTGAGATCTAAGTTTCCTGTCGGCTCATCCGCCAGAATCAGCGGGGGGTCGCCTATCAGAGCGCGGGCTATGGCGACGCGCTGTTGCTGGCCTCCAGACAATTGCGAGGGGCGGTGATGAAGCCTCTCAGCCAATCCTACCTGCTCCAAAGCATACTCCGCCTTGGCTCTGCGGACTTTTGGCGGGACCCCGCGGTACACCAGCGGCAGGGCCACATTTTCCCGAGCCGGCAATGCTGAAATCAATTG
>JAKAAS010000030.1 GCA_021802225.1 Bacillota bacterium | reverse complement strand
ATGCCAATGGACAATCTGATAGAGATATCGATGGGGTCCGACTTGTGTCACTGGCAACTCGGGGCTCGGCGAGATCGGGGTGGGATTCCCCTGCGCGGTGATGAGTATGCGTGTGCTTGGATGGGCGGACCACGGGAGGCCGCCGAGCGTGTAGAACGTAATCGCCGCAGGTCTTCGACCGATGTATGTCAGGGTGAACGTTCCCGTTACCGTGGCGCCGATGGTCGGGTCTTCCATGGTGTGAAATGGGGCGACCGATACAATCACTTGGCATTGAAGACCATCGGTGCGGCCCATGTACTCGTGGCCAGACGGGTACGCACCCACTGGTGGAACGTGGGCGAGAGCGAGTTCCGCATGCTGGCGTGTCACCGCCTGTACGTGATCTTGCCAACCCATGCGGCCCCCGACGATCAGAATCCCCGCGGCGCCGACGGTGATGAGCCATCGGATCGATCGATTCACCGACTTTCCCTCCCCTGCCTATCATACTATAGCCGCAAAAGGCGTTTTGTGTTCGAGAGGAGGATTGCGAGCCGTGAAACGCTCTTGCGTTTGCACGAGAGGGCCAACTGGAATGCATTTTTATCGGACAACGGATAGGATGCTGGCCCATACAATGTAACATTCTACGTAACATTTTGTGCGTAATCGGATGTGCAATAGGATGAGATCGGGGGCAAGCTGTGGAAAAGACGGTGCAAAGGCGGCTGAACCAACGGTGGAAAAGCCCAGCTTCATCCAGGCCCAGATGGTCACGTCGTCTGACGTTGTAAAGCATTTTAGTGAGATCCGCAAGCATGCCAAAGAAAAGCCCGTCCTTATCATGAACAACGGCTGGTGAGATGCGGTTCTATCGGGATACGCCCAACACGAAACATTGTGCCAACGGCTGTTGGGGCTCGAAGAACGATATGAAGCGAGTGTCCTCGAATCCCGTATCGAGCGGCTGGAGAGCCATCCGGAAAGTACCGTGCCTTGGCGTCGGGTTAAGCGCTCGCGGGTAAAATGAGTAATCAGCGGTTCGACGTTCGGTTCGATGCGGATGCTCTGACAGAATATCAAGGACTCGACAACGCCGTGGTGACGATCGTGGGTAAGGCCCTAGTGCGTCTTGAGGAACGGGCCGACGATGTGGGAACGCCACTTAAGAACAAATGCGCGGCCAAACTCCATGGATGCAAGAAAATAAAGTTGCGGCATGAGGGTTGATTTCGTGCCCCATAAAACGGCCGATCACAAATTTGACGAGAAACGCGCTATGATGATTGAAATGAATGGTTAAAGGAGGCTGCCAGGACGCGCATCACGAGCTTGGTGTGACGAAACGAATATTCCGCTGATGCGTTATTGGGGGGCAGCAAGTCTTGCTGCGGAAACCGGTTTAGGAAACAGGAATCCGAAGGCTGACTAAGTATGAAATCATTGTGCATCGGGAAGACGAGCAAGCAGCCAAAACGGCCCTGGGGCGTGATTGATAGACGGCACCCAGACCTCGGCACGCGATTGCGCTCTGCGGACACCTTCTCCACACGCGCCATAGCCCTGCGCCGACACAAGAGTACCTAACGCATCTAATGATGACGATTCGGGGGCGAAAGCGACTCAGGGATGGGCGTTCTCTGGCAAGAGAGTATGCATCGAGCCAACTAAAGGAGCGCTGCCCATGCTAACTAGGAAAACGTCACTTTGGCCATTCTACTGGTTCATTCCTGGATTGATTACGCTGGCCTCATGGGTGTTCGGGTTGCGCAATGGCGCATCTCAGGTTCTCGACCCTACCCCTCGATTATGGACGCTCGGAAGCATCAGTATCCTGGTTACAGCTATTGAGATCGCGATCGTAGTGTCGCTGCAACGGCAATCGTGCTCACATTCCTCCATTCGACAGACGCCTGTGAACCAGAAGCTTGCGTTTGTGCTGGCGGTCATGGTAGGCGTCGTTGGACTCGGCATTCAGATTTTCGTGGCAGGCCTAAAGCCCATTCCAATCGTTTGATATCGAACTTAGGGGCGGCAGAGGCGCATTCGGAGGCGAATCTGCATGGGATTCCCGATTCAAACCCGTTGATTCTGCGGGTTGGTCGGATTAGACTTTACGATAGCTCCCTGGGAGAGTTTAGGGCTTAGACCCTGCACACACTCATTGTGCAGGAAGCGCTTTTGCGAAGAACTAATCGCTCCAGAACGCACGGACTCAGTTCGTCACGATTGGACCGGCCACGCATAAATGACGGCCTCTTCCAGCGGTTGAACGCCGGCGTTGGGAATCCATCGTTCGGCTGGTGGGGCGCTAGCAATCCTTCTAAGTCGGTGACGATGCCCGGACACCAGGTTTCCAGACGGGTCAGCTGCCGCTGGCGGCCAGTCGCATGCAAATCAAACAGGTGTCCGGCGACGTCCGGGTACCCACTCGTTGCGGACATACAGGAGGGTGCGCGCGGAGCGCATGCGGCTATGTGCTCTATCACCGTCAGGGCATGAGCAATCTCCCGATGGCCGTATTCCCGCTCGGCCGGGGGTGTTTGGCGCTCGGCGAAGTGGGCCTCCCACTGGCGAACCAGCGGGGCCAAGCGGTCTTGGGCATCGTAGAGCAGCGTGGCGCCGAGGAGCGTACTGCGCGTGGGCCGAGGTGCGGCGAGCGACTCTAGTGACACATATAGAATTTCGATGTCGCGGCAAATCCATGTTCGGATTTGGATACCGCACGTTTTTGTTTCTACCGCCATGACCAGGTCGATATCGCTGGCGGCATCCACCGCAGGCCGGGTTAAGGATCCGCCTTTCTCCCGTTGAAGGGCATTATCTCTCCCTATAACTTCAACTTGCTTGACCCCTTACTGCGGTGTGCCCGGCGTGCCGTAGGGATTGGAACGCCGCTGAAGCCACTACGTATCAACCACTGCTCTAAGGCTTTCGTGTTATCCGCGCGTGTTAATCCATCAAACCGTGCTGCGGAGTCGTTGTCCTCACTGCGGGCGGTCGTTTCGGCCGCTCTTGACGCATGCGGTACCCGGGTATTGCTCTCAGCGTGGAGGTTGGCTCGGGGAGAATCAAGCTCCACTGGCTTCTGCAGCCGACGTGCGGGTTGCGGGCGACGTCGGAAGACTCATGGTGAACGTCTCTCAGGTGGATGGATATCTGCGGGACACGGATAGTGCATCAGGCTGCTGATGTTCACGGCAACACCGTACATCATTGGAAGGCTGGTCAAATTCCAACCCTCCGTGCCGTTCTCGGGCTGGCACAGAGCGGAGGATGGTCGTTGGTCGAACTGTTGCTCCAGGACTTTACGAGGCCACTGGTGGACGAGGCTCCCGCAGGGGAGGGCAACAAGGCACGGGGCCCCGGAATTGACGGTGTGGCTGTTCAAACGGGCGGTCATTGATGCGATTAACGGGCCCTGGTTTGAATGACCGCTTACCGCCGAAGACCTTGCACGTCGGACTAGCCAGTGGCCTTATGAATTGCGTCAGCTCTGTCCAGGGCTATCTCAAATGCTTATCAGTCGATACTCCGGCGTCAAATTATTCGGGTCCGAGACAGGAGTAAAGCAGGGGAGAGCCCAAACCCGGCGGACCAGGCGTAATACTGAGCCCCCGCGGACAATATAACCGCGGGCGAGGACCAGGACTCCATAGAGATGTGCTGACCGGTCTCTTGGGCCTTGCTGATCCGGGAAATGGGCATCATAGGCGGATGGAGAACTTAAAGAGTGTCCAAGCTTTGGATAGGCCTGCACTGCCGGGAGGGGGAGATGTGTTGGGAAATAAGTTGCTGTTGGGCGCCATTGTTCTCGAAGTGTTTGCCGTCCTGATGAACGCCGATTCAAGCGGTCTGGGTTTATTATGGATCGGATGCGCCCTCACAGGACTGGCCGTGGGCGGATGGGGCTTGTTTATGAAAGACTGACCGGGGATAAGGCGCAATCCTGCCGATATATCCGACCGGCGGGAAACCTGTTAATATACGAGAAAGCGAAAGGAGCATGTTTATGGCTAGTGAGAACATCAGTGATCAAAATACAAAATCTTTTTCAATTTTGTTGCCAACGGACGGGTCGCCGTCCGCATTGCGGGCGGCCCGTTGGATCAACCATCATGCCACTCCAGACGTTACGGTGACACTTCTTCAGGTCATCGTCGTCAGTGTGGAAACAGCTATCACTAAAGGGCTCTCCGATGCGCGATTGCAATCGCAGAAAATTTTGGCCGAGACGCAATCGGAACTCACAAGGTGCAGCGCAGTGCAAACTGAGAGCATCGTGGGCATCCCAGCAGAAAAGATTGTCGAATATGCTAAAGATCACCCCGTTGATGTGATTGTTATGGGGCGGCGCGGACACTCGGCTCTTGGCAATTTGATTGGCAGCGTGTCATTCAGCGTGCTGCAGCGGGCGCCGGTTCCTGTCACTTTTGTGGAGCCAGGAGAAGACTAGCGCGGGACGGTAAGCGTCAGCAGGGTACCCGCTGTGGCACTAGCCCTGGTATTTTCTCGGGTGGCCGCAACCTATCTGCCAACCTCCGGAGAAGAATGGATGACTGCGGCGTGATGGTCCTGAAGAAACGTGGATTCGCGGACGAGCGCCACCACAGGCTCTTCCGGCGACCATGGCCCGTAAATGGCCACCAGTTCCCCAATCGCGGGATGTTGGCAACCCAATCGCGCAGTCCGCTCGGTGACGGGGAAAATCTCGAGGACTCCGGGGGCACTGCAGATGCTGATAGCGCGGCTAGTCATTACCGTCAACTGCCCGCGGCTTCGGGGGATCAGGTGCAGGCTAATCTGGCCTCTATCTTGGCATAAATGGCCTTTCATTCCGTGCGGCATCTCGTGCAGCAAGCCGAGAGGGTAACCGCTGCCGTACACGGGCGTCTTTTCTGGCACGATCAGGATTCTTTTGCGGCACTGCAATATAAGTCGGTGGTGATGCTGGACAACCATCCACACCGGCATCAAAGCTGACGGGCACTGAATCGCGTGGGGCACGGTCTCTCCTTCTTTCCCGATATCCTTGAAAGTTTTTGGAGGCGGCTAGCCGCTGGGCTGCCCTCATAGGGGCAGGAAACGCGTGGCGGTATTGCCAACGCTTAGTAAAATATTGCCTTCTGTTAGTAAAGGCGATATTTGTTTCCCTGGTGTTTCCACCATCTTAAGAATTCCTGAGGTCTAGCTGCATAGGCTGGGTGACCGCATATGCGCATGCTCCAGTCATGAAAATACCGCGGCATCCAAAGCATGCAATGGAGATGTCGGAAAGCAAATGTAAATTTTTGGATGAAAAGAAGGGAAATCAACCTGGTAGGTAGAAAAGACTACACTGTAACATTGGTGCTTGGGCTACCGCTCACGGAGCCACCTGTCTTCTAATACGAGGAGGAATTTGTCAATGCATATTCGCTCATGGGTTATGACGGCGGCAATGGCGTCTTTTGTGGTGGCCGCTCCGGCGATGTCTTTTGGAACAGCAGTTCCTCTTATTACGAACGCTCCCCGGTTAAAGCTTGCACCCCCGGCCCACGCCCTGGGGAATTATGGGTGGTCATCGAGCAACTGGTCGGGCTACGCAGTGACGGCAGGGCCTTATACGCAGATTACTGGGGACTGGACCGTGCCAACGGTTTCGTCTGGCCATGGATCGACTTATTCTTCGGCATGGATTGGGATTGATGGATTTAACAACAGCGATCTGATTCAGACCGGGACGGAACAGGATTACAGTGGGGGACAAGCTCAGTATTCCGCGTGGTGGGAGATTCTGCCGGCAGCGGAAACTGTGATTGACGAGCCTGTGGCACCCGGCAACCAAATGGCCGCCTCGATTGTGAATGACGGCGGTGGAGTGTGGACCATTACCCTTCAAGATGTTACGGCAGGATGGAAATTCACCACCAATCAGGACTATTCCGGTCCAGGGGCTTCTGCGGAATGGATTTTGGAGGCACCGACAATTGGAGGGCATGTGGCGACTTTGGCAAATTACGGTCAAACTACCTTCAACCCCGGCACCGTAAATGGTGGCGCCAATCCAAAATTTGCCGTCGGAGATGGCGGGGTGATGATCCAAAAGAATAAGCAGGTATCTACGCCGTCGGTTCCCGATAGTGATACCGACGGGTTTGCTGTAGCATACGGGTCCACAGCGCCGAACGCTCCAGCGTCATGAAGCAAGGGGGCCCTAAGGGGCCCTTTTCCCTGCTCACGGACCCATGACGACAGGGAATCAGGGCTGGCATGGGGAGCTGCGAATTTTCGCGGCACCGGACATTAATCATACCAGTGCGAATCGTCGTAACGGGAATAGGAGGCAACGAACGCGACAACGAAGCCGAGTCCCATAAAGGCCTCCATTATTACCACTCCCAACTGTTGGTCAGCCAGCGGTGTCAGGTGCGTAATCCGCGGCGCGTGGAGATAAAACAGGTAAAAGGGCACGTGTGTGTCGATGATGTAAAACCACAACAGCATCATGAGGGCGAAATTGAAGAAAATATACATCAGTTGGTAGATCCGTGAAATCATGTGCCGTTCCACGGGCATTTCCCTGTCTGGACCCCACGCGATTTTGTAAGCAACGGGAGACAGTACGGGCCACCACATGCACACGGCCAGTAGCACGACAAGATACGATTGTAAGATATAGGGCCAGACATAGTGCAGGCTGGCATCGAGAACAGGAGGGTACTCCAAGGCGGCAAATATGACATTGAACATCACAATAGCCACCAAGGGGTTGGTGGCGACCGACAGCAGGCGCGACCACAAGTGTTTTCCCCAGGCAATATCCAGCATCCACTCCGGCAATCCTAACAGGAGGAGGGGAGGGATAACCATGCTTAAGAGCGCGTACTGCAGCATGTGTGCGGAAAATAGATAACGCTGGGCGGCGATTCTGAGTGGGCTGCCCATGGCCAGGTAGAAAATCACCAGTGCGGCAACAAAATAAGCTTTCTGTAACAGAGGCGTTGCTGGCCAGTGCTGTCCGCGGCGGGTGGCCCTTTCCGTTCCGCGCAGATAGGCTGCCAGCACAAGCAGCACCACGGCCAGGACACCCGGATGCCACAAGTCAAAGAAATTGTTATGCCATATATGCGCCATTATTCACCCTCACTTGGTCATTTATGTCCATCCTTATTGTACAGGACTTGACCCTATCGACAGGGCTTGAACGTACTGTGCCATCATGATCCTGTCTTTGTAAATTGTGGGGCACTGCTTGAAGGTTTTCGCTGCAACCGGAACTGCCTGCACGGAGCAGCGCAAGTTGCCACCCCAAAAACCACCAAAGTCTCACCCTCAAGCGACACCAGCTGGCTCTATTCTCGGCTTATGACGAAGTGAAAACATGACAATGTCGTCTGCCCATGGTCCGCACGGGGAAAAAAGTCTATTCTGTGATGGAAATCACCACCAAAATCGCTGTTTGAGGTAAGCTGAACAGTAGAGTTAAAAATCTCGCGCTGACGACATGCCGTGCGGTCCGTGGCCGTAGGGAGGCTGTTAAATGACAGAGGCTGTGATTTGTTACGAGGCACCGCACAATCCAGACGAGTGGGTTAAAAAATTGACTGAGTGGATTTTTCTCGAGGGTCTGGTCAATTACGGAGTGATCAATCACCGCAAGGATATGGAGGCCATGGGAGTTCATGCACCTCCATGGGCCTACACGGTGATGTTCGGAAATCCGCTCGGAGGATCCAAGTTTCTGGCAGTGGCTCCGGCGGCAGTAGCGGACATGCCGATCCGGGTCGGAATTTACGGGGTCGAGGGGCATTCTGTGTTGGCCTACCACACCATGTCGTCTTTGCTTGCCATGCATGATGACAAGCTCGGCCCTTTGGGGCGCGACATTGATCATCTGATCGACCGGTTCTGTACCAGCAGCGGTGCGGTCAAAAGACGGGATTGTGCGGATGCACCAGGATAGCTCGGCGTCGGCCTTGTGGGAAGAGATGGATTTGCCGCGGTGAGTGTTCCAGTCTAAAGGCGAAACGGCATCTGCTGCCTTTAGCGGTAATGAGGGGGGATTTGGATGAATGCCATTCAGATGGCGCATGTCCGGGATGATACGGGGCCAGACTCCTACCGGGTACTGGTAGATCGGCTGTGGCCACGGGGAGTGCGCACGGAAGGGGCGCCATGGCAGGAGTGGCTGAAGGGGGTGGCACCTAGCGCCTCTCTCAGAAAGTGGTACGGGCATGATCCTGCGCTGTTCGACACGTTTCGCGTACGCTATCTTGCCGAACTTCACAATCAGAGCGAGAGTGTGGACATGCTCCACCTATTGGACTTGGCCCGCCACCGGTCTCTTGTTTTAGTGACGGCAACACGGGATATAGACCTGAGCCAGGTGCCCATCTTGCGGGAATTTCTAGAAAGCACCCTCGCTCAATAAGCTGTAAATGGACCTGTCGCCCCCGCTTTGTGACGGTGGCGGTTGGCATGACCGCCTGGCTGAGAATTTAGGGTTCTGAGGACTTATCCTGGCGGCTCAGGGTCTTGGAGGCTCCCTGAGACTGTCAGGCGGCCTGTTATGAGGCTTGTTGCCGTCCGGTATGCGACAATGCACCAAAAGGCTGCCAGGATGATGAAGAAGAGATGAGCAAAAGAGCCAATGAGATTCACCCGCATTTGGTCGTACAGCATGTCGGTGCCTACCGCGAATACCCCCAGCGGGAAGGTCAGCCCCCACCACCCTAAATTAAACGGCAGGCGGCGGCGAGCATGATACAGTGTAAGCATGATGCTGATGGCCAGCCACCATAACCCAAAGCCCCATAATGCAAAAGAACTCAATACCGCGGCGCCGTCCATAGCGTGACCCATCGATCCAAAGAGCCGCGGCAGCGACTTGCCGAGACCGACAAGGCCCATGATGCCGGTTCCCAAAGTTCCCAGAGAGATCCATGTGGAAATCGCCATCTCCGGGGGCGGCAGCCTGTGCACGGCAAGCCGCAAAAAGAGAAATCCCAGCATGAGGAAGGCTAGGGGCACACTGAGCGCCCATAACCCCAAGCTTAGCACCATGAGTGTCCGCGCGGTTGTTAGGGAGGCAATGTGCGAGATAATCACACTGCCGCTGGCTGCCGCCACCTCCGAGGGGACTACGGGAATGAGCCAAATTCCCGTCATTTTTTCGAGACGGTGGTCGTGCGAGATGAACATCATGAACGGCACGAGGATACCGGACGCTAACGCCATCACTACGTTGATGACCCACAAAGCAATACCGGCGGCAATCGCACCGGGTCCTATGAGACCAGGCCCTATTTCGATGAATCCGTTGACTACAGTAGCCAATGCCATGGGGACCGCCCCTAAAAACATGGACTGTATGGGGTGGTGCAACAGGTCCACTGTGCCCCGCCAGTTCAATGCAAATTTGCCTAACATGATGACCAGGAGCACGGCCACAAGAACTACGTTAAGGATCCACAAAATGGTTCCAGTATGTTTCAGCCAAGCAGGGCCTCCGGGATAGAGATAAGCGCCGAGTGCCGTGATGCCGGTGCCCATGGCAATGGTAAACCAGTTTGGTGTAAATTCTGTGACAAATTGCCACATCTCTCAGCCTCTCTTCTCATGGACAACCAACAAAGGTGACCTCGGATCTCGGCCGGCATCCTGCATCTTGGATCCGTGCCGCTCAGTTATCAGAACAGTGGTCCCCTTGCGGAATCCAAATTATTCACCTGACGGGTGCGCATGAAGCCACTCATTATCTGTCCCGGGATAGGAGGGGTAGTCTCTTTTCCTATGGCATGGGCTGAATCGAAGTTGCTCCGCACTTCGGCCCCGCCGTGTGAATTCCAGGGCGAATGCAGAAGACATGCAGGGGCCCGGCGGTAGTCAAA
>JAKAAS010000029.1 GCA_021802225.1 Bacillota bacterium | reverse complement strand
AGCTGCGCAGCAAAACGGGCAATGACCCAGCTGTGGACCAATATGTGATGCGATTCCCGCAGGCGAAGGAAACGCTGGCGCATCTCGAGAGTTTTTTGACATTTCTCATCCCCCAGTTCCAGCAGGAAGGCAAACCGCAGATTACGGTCGGTATTGGCTGCACCGGGGGTCAGCACCGGTCGGTCGTGTTTGCGAACCGCCTGCGCGACCTGCTGGTCCACAACGGCAACCAGGCCTTGGTGGAGCACCGCGACCTCGAATTGCGGGAGGATTGATATGTGGCGTCTATTGATTCCCGGATTAAAGCTCAAACGTTTCATGGCCCTGATGGCGCTGGGATTCATGGCGCTGGGCATGGCTCTCGGGCTGTCTTTGTGGGCCTTGCCAGCCCTGATCCCGCACTGGCACCGCCCGGCCTCCGAGGCGGTGCTGCTGGTGCTTGGGGTAGGAAGCATTGTACTGGGAGTCTATGGGCTGTGGCGGTCTCTCAATGAAATGCTTGGGTCCGACAAGTGGGCTGGCCTCCTCTACTCCAAGCGGCAATTGGCGCGCGGCCCGCATGTGGCCGCGCTGGGCGGCGGCACCGGCATGCCGTCTGTCCTCCGGGGACTGAAGCATTACAGCTCTAATTTGACCGCGGTGGTGACGGTGGCCGATGACGGCGGCAGCTCTGGGCGCCTGCGTGGGGACATGGGAATGCTGCCGCCCGGGGACATCCGCAACTGCATGGTGGCGCTGGCGGATACCGAACCGCTTATGGAGCAGCTGTTTCAGCACCGGTTCACCTCCGGAGAACTGAAAGGCCACAGCTTTGGCAATCTGTTTTTAGCGGCGATGGAGCAGGTGTCGGGGGACTTTGTCACGGCCCTCAGGGAATCCAGCCGGGTTCTGGCGGTGCGCGGCACGGTCCTGCCGGCCACTTTGGAACATGTGACCTTGGAGGCGGAACTGGTCGACGGGACGCATGTAACGGGGGAAAGCGCCATCGGGCACAGTGCGCGTCCCATCTCCCGGGTCTGGATGGAGCCGGGGGACGCCACCCCACTGCGCGAGGCCATTGAATCCATCATGTCGGCCAACATGGTGGTGCTGGGCCCTGGCAGCCTCTACACTTCCATATTGCCCAACCTGCTGATTCCGGCTATTGCCGATGCGATCCGGCAGACACCGGCGGTGAGGGTCTATGTGGCCAATATCATGACCCAGCCCGGCGAAACGGTGAATTTTTCCGTCAGGGATCATTTGGATACCATTGAGAGCCATGTGGGACCGGGACTGATTGATGTCGTGCTGGTGAACAACCAGCGGGTGCCTGAACACTTGCTGGCACGCTACCGCCAGGAAGGAGCCGACCAGGTCGGCGTGATTTTTAACGGGGGCGGAACAGGCGGCGAGCCAGTGGTGATCTATGATAATCTACTGTTAGCCGGCCAGGTGGTGCGCCATGACCCTGACAAGCTTGCTGTCGCCCTGCTGCGGATTTTGCTGAAATTTCGGCCAAAATGGGCGGAAGGGCGTATGATTGATGCAGCCTGGTTGGAAAATCGTCTACGGGAGCGACACCAGCCACGATGGGATGGTCTTATGCGCGACAAGTTAAGGCGGAGATAGCCCGCGAGACTCAGGGGCTTCTTCCGGACTGCATCTGGGCCGAACTGTGGGGCCTCGGGGGGTTTTCGCAGCCGGGAGAATGGGCCGGGGGCCTGGTGGTGGGAAGTGCCCTAGTGGCCCGGCGCGCTTACAGCCTGATGAAAATTCTCGATTTATCCCCGCAGATTGTTGTGCACCGGGCCCGGCGCCGGATGCATTTCGCCATTGTGCCCGGCGAGGTCCGGCAGGTCGGAGACGGCCGCGACCTTATTCTGTCGTGTGGGGCGGCCTATCTGCGGGGGGTCTTTCTGGCCCGGGGGTACCTCGGGGATCCGGAACACGGGACTCACCTCGAACTGGGAGTGAAAGACAGTGCGCAGCAGGCCCTGTTGGCGCAGGTGCTGGGGCCCTTGCGGATCCATCCCAAGATGACCGTGCGCCGCGGACGCACGGTCGTGTACTGGAAGGGCCGCGCGCAGGTGACCCGCCTGCTGGCGCATATGGGAGCGCACCAGGCAGTCCTGGAATGGGAAACCTCGCAGGTGATGAAAACGGTAAAAAACCGCGTCAACCGCCTGGTGAATTCGGAGACGGCCAATCTGCGCCGCACCGTGGAATCCGGCATGGAGCAGGCGCGCGCTCTGCAGGAGACGGTTATGGACCCGGCGCTGCCCCAGCCCTTGCGTGACCTGGCCGCATTGCGCATCGCCCATCCAGACTGGTCGTTGAAGGAATTGGGACTGGCCCTGGTCCCTCCGATTTCCAAGTCTGCCGTAAATCACCGCATGCGGCGGCTGCTGCGGGGGCATGATGCAAAAGAGCACCGACAGTATTAGGCGGCCTGCGGCGGCAGATCGGAGAAAAGGGCTACCGTTTTTCCTGGCTGTTTGTCATAATGGTGAATTGTTAGAGAAATAAGACGATATGGCGAGCCTAGTCGACGGCGCTTTGACAAGAGCGTATAATTTATTTGTGAATCCGAGAACGTTCGGGATTAGTTCCTATGGCGGCGTTCGATTGACTTTAGACAGCGGGGGTGGCGTTTTTGTTCACGAATTACACCGCACTATTGATTTATTTTATTGTGGCTTTTCTGTCGGCGTTCGGCATGTCATTCATCTCGAATATGCTGGGCCCGCAGGCACCCGGGGGTCTGAAGAAGGCTACCTACGAATCAGGAATTGCCCCGGAAGCGCCGGTGGGCTATTTTTCCGTGCGGTTTTACCGGGTAGCAATGTTTTTCATGATTTTTGACGTGGCAGTGATGGCCCTGTATCCCTGGGCTATCAGCCTGAGTGATCTGCGGCAGGCGGGATTTGAGAAGGCGGTATTCTTCCTGGTCATTGTGGCGTTTGCGTTTGCCTATGTGTGGAACAGGGGGGGATTTCAATGGGATTGAATCCGGCGCAAAAAGAAGCGGAAAAGTCTCTCTTGCTGACAACGGTGGAAAAGATGGGCCGTTGGGCGCAGAAGTCGTCTGTGTGGCCGGCCACGTTCGGCTTGGCGTGCTGCGCCATTGAGATGATGAGCGTGACCAATTCCCGTTATGACCTGGCCCGGTTCGGGGCAGAGGTCTTCCGGGCGTCGCCGCGGCAAGCGGACCTGATGATTGTGGCAGGACGGGTCAGCCAGAAGATGGCGCCGGTGCTGCGCACGATTTGGGAGCAGATGCCGGAGCCGAAATGGGTCATATCGATGGGGGCTTGCGCCTCATCGGGCGGGGTGTTTGACAACTACGCCATCATTCAGGGAGTGGACCATGTCGTGCCGGTGGATATTTACGTGCCGGGGTGCCCGCCTAATCCAGAGGCTCTGATGTTTGGCATTCTCAAATTGCAAGAGCAAATTATGAAGGGCATCCCCCCGAAGTATCAGAGACTGGCAATGGAGGCGCAAACCCCGTGAACCAAAATGACCCAGAAATTGTTGAGCGGCTGCAAAGTGAGTTTCCGGATGCGCTCGAGCCCGTGGCGGCTATTGACCAGCCGACCCTGCGGGTCGGCTTGCCGGACCTGTTGCGCGTCATGGCTTTTCTCCGGGATGAGCAAAAGTACAAGATGTGTCTTGATGTGCTGGTGGTGGATTACCTGCCGACCCACCCGCGTTTTGAGGTGGTTTACCATCTTTACGAACCGTGGAAGCATGCCCGCATCCGCATCAAAACCCGCGTGGCGATTAACCAGAGCGTGCCCAGTGTGACGCCCTTGTGGCCAGGAGCCAATTGGCCGGAGCGGGAAGCTTATGATCTGTTTGGCATTGTTTTCGAGGGGCATCCGGATTTGAGGCGCATCTATCTCCCGGACGACTGGGACGGACACCCTCTGCGCAAGGATTATCCCATGACGGGGACTCGTATCGACTGAGAGGTGATGTGAATGGCTGCTGATAAACTGGAATCCACGCAAACAGCGGATCCAAGCCAAACGATGATTATCAACATGGGCCCGCAGCACCCCAGCACGCACGGAGTGTTGCGCGTCCGCCTGGAACTGGATGGGGAGCGGGTCGTCAATGCCGAGCCGGTCATTGGGTACCTCCATACCGGATTTGAAAAGACGGCAGAAAACCTGACCTACCAGCAGTGCAACACCATTACCGACCGCCTCGATTATCTGGCTCCGATGACCAATAATCTGGCGTATGTGCTGGCCGTGGAAAAGCTGCTGAACTTGGAAGTGCCCAAGCGCGCGCAGTATATTCGCGTGCTATTTGCCGAATTGACGCGCGTGGCCAGCCACTTGGTATGGCTCGGCACCCATGTGATGGACTTGGGCGCCATGAGTCTGTTTTTCTACACCATGCGCGAGCGCGAGGTGATTCTTGATTTAATTGAGGATGCGGCTGGGGTGAGGATGAATCCCAGTTACTTCCGGATTGGCGGGATTGCCTACGATTTGCCGGAGGGATTCCATGAAAAAGTCCATGCGTTTGTCAAGGACTTTCCCCGCTGGATGAAATCCTACCGCCATCTTTTTGAGGGAAACCCTCTGATTAATGAGCGCCTCGAGGGCATTGCCACAATTACTCAAGAACAAGCGCTCGGATTGTCTGTCACGGGACCGAACCTGCGGGCCACAGGGCTGCCGCTTGACTTGCGCAAGGATGAGCCGTACTCCTCTTATGACGAATTTGACTTCAACGTGCCCGTGCGCAGCGGCGCAGATGCCTATGCCCGGTTCTGGGTGCGGGTGGACGAGATTTATGAGGCTATGAAGATTATCGAGCAGGCGATTGACAAAATTACTCCGACTGGGCCTTACACTTCCAGCAACCGCAAGGTGAGCCTGCCTCCCAGGGAGGAAATCTACGGAAACATGGAGGCCTTGATTCACCAGTTTAAACTGGTGACGCAGGGATTTGTGGTGCCGGCAGGGGAAGTGTATCAGGCTGTGGAAGGGCCGCGAGGCGAGATGGGATTCTATATTGTCTCGGACGGCGGCACCAAGCCTTACCGATGGCGGGCGCGGACTCCATCTTTCTATAATCTGCAGACAATGCCGCTCATGTGCAAAGGCGGGTTGGTGGCGGATGTGATTACTGCCATCGGCAGTATTGACATTATGTTAGGGGATGTCGACAAATGAAGCCGGAGTGGAATCAGTGGGCCCGGGAATTTAAAGAGCAGTACCCGGGCGCCAACTCTGCGTTAATGCCGTTGCTGCACCGAATACAGGCCGAAGAAGGCTGGCTGTCTGATGAGACCATTCACGATGTCGCCACCCTCTTTGACCTGCCGGAATCATACGTAGAATCGGTGGCCTCGTTTTACTCGCTGTTTTTCCGAAACCAGGTAGGCAAGAAAGTCGTGCATGTCTGTGTGGGCCTGTCCTGTGCCCTAGCTGGCTCCGACCGGCTGATGGAGAACCTCGAGCACCGCCTGGGCATAAAAGAAGGCCAGACGACAGCGGATGGAGAGTACACCCTGCTGGAGGCGGAGTGCCTGGCCGCCTGCAATCAGGCGCCCGTGGCCCAGGTCAACCTGCGCTATTTTGAAGGGCTGGACCCTGAGCGCGCCGATGTGCTGCTGGAATCCAGCAAGTCTCCGGAGGAAGAGGTGAAGCCATGAGCCAGAAGTATTATCTGCTGCGCAACCGCGAAGTCGCGGACATTGACCGCATGGACGTCTACCTGGCTCACGGGGGCTACCAAGCCCTCAAGACCGCCCTCACCGACTACAAGCCGGAAGAATTGGTCGACCTCGTGAAGAAATCCGGGCTCCGGGGCCGGGGGGGCGCCGGCTTTCCAACCGGAATGAAGTGGGGATTCCTGCCCAATGACGGCCGCAAGCGCTACCTGGTTGTCAATTCTGATGAAGCAGAACCCGGGACCTACAAGGACCGGGAAATCATTGAAAAAAATCCTCACCAGCTCGTTGAGGGTATTATTATTTCCAGTTATGCCACCAAAGCCCGCGAAGCCTACATATATTGCCGGGGAGAGTTCCTATTTGGAGCGGAGCAGCTGCAGCGGGCGGTCTCCGAGGCGTACGCGGAAGGATTTTTGGGTGAGAACATCCTGGGCTCGGGGTTCTCCGTGGATCTGAAGGTCTACCGGGGCGCTGGCGCTTATATTTGCGGCGAAGAGTCGGCTTTGTTGGAGTCCCTGGAAGGACGGCGCGGGAATCCGCGGCTGAAACCGCCGTTCCCTGCGATTGCCGGACTTTACGGCGGGCCAACCGTGGTGAATAACGTGGAGACCATCACCAATGTGCCCGCTATCGTCACCTACGGGGCCGAGTGGTACACCAGCATGGGAACCGCCAAGAGTCCCGGAGTCAAGATTTTCAGTGTCAGCGGGCGGGTGTCCCGCCCCGACAACTATGAAATCCCCTTGGCCACGCCCCTGCGGTCCTTGATTGACGATTACGCGGGCGGTGTGCTTCCGGGACATAAGATTAAGGCAGTCATTCCCGGGGGCAGTTCCGTTCCCTTGCTTCTGCCTGACAAGCTGGATACGCCCTTGGATTACGAATCGGTGCTGCAGGCAGGATCCATGCTGGGATCCGGAGGGTGCATCGTTCTGGACGACAGCGTCTGCATGGTGGGGGCGACGGCGCGCCTGGTCAAGTTTTACCGGGAAGAGTCATGCGGGAAGTGCACTCCGTGCCGGGAAGGCACGTACTGGATGACCGACGTGCTGGACCGGATCGAGAGGGGTCAGGGCACTGAAGAGGACCTTGACACTCTTATGGATATTGCTGACAACATCGGCGGGAAATGTTTCTGCCCGCTGGGCGATGCCTCCTTGGGGGTCCTGGTCAGCGCTATGAAGTTCTTCCGTGACGAGTTCGAGGCACATGTGCGTGAACACGCATGTCCGATGGGAGCGAAGCTATATGATACGGTTAACCATTGATGGTCAGGAAGTCACGGTGCCTGAAGGCACAATGATTGTGGATGCAGCCGCCAGGCTCGGGGTGGATGTGCCGGTTTACTGCTATCATCAGGCACTCGGACCTTTAGGCGCCTGCCGGATGTGTCTGGTGCAGGTCGAGAAGATGCCGAAACTGGTTACGGGGTGCACCACTGCGGTCGCAGAGGGAATGGTGGTGCACACCAAAGGCAGTGCCGTCGAAAAGGGCCGCAAGGGCGTGCTGGAATTTTTGCTCATCAACCATCCGCTCGACTGTCCAGTCTGCGACAAGGGAGGCGAGTGCTACCTTCAGGACTATACCTTTGAGTACGGTCCGGGTCACGGCCGCTTCCAGGAGCCCAAAATCCAAAAAGTGAAAAACGGGCCGATAAACGACCTCGTGCTGATTGACCAGGAGCGCTGTGTGCTCTGTCAGCGCTGTGTGCGCTTCATGGGGGACTACGTGGGAGAGGAGCAGCTGCTGCTTGAGGGGCGGGGAGTGGAAACTGTCGTGACGACGGTGGACCACCAGCCTGCCACCAGCCAGTTCACCGGCAATGTGATTGACCTCTGCCCTGTGGGCGCGCTATTGTCTGCGCCGTACTACCACAAAGGGCGGCCGTGGAATATTGACCGCCACAGCACAGTTTGCCCGCACTGCCCCGTCGGCTGCTCCAGTCTGGCGACCACGCGGGAGAGCCACATCATCCGCCTGGAAGGGCGGCCGGTTCCCGACCGAGACTGGGGCTGGCTGTGTGACCGCGGCCGCTTTGGATACGATTTTGGCTACCATGCTGACCGGATTGCCGATTCATGGGTCAAGGAGCGGGCCACTTCAGCGGCCCAGGCGACCCGAGATGTCGCCGAATGGATGCAGCAGACGAACGCCCAATACGGGCCGGGCAGCATCGGGTTTGTGATGGGGGGACAGTTTACGGCCGAAGAGGCCCATTTGATCAAAAAGTTCGCGCACGATGTGGCGCAAAGCGACAATGTCGCCGTGATGCGCAATGTCCGCGGCTATCTTCCTGCGGCGCTGAATGGCACCTTTCAAGATCTGACAGAGGCAGACACCGTCGTGTTTGTCGGAGTCGATCCGTATGAAGCGGTGCCGGTGGTGCATCTGAAGCTGCGCGACCGCCTGCGTCACTTTTCCCAGTTGAAAGTCCTGGGGGTTGGGCCCCGCAGGCTGACTCGGGACACCATGCCGGGACAAGATTATCTGGTGGCAAGCCAGGATGAGGCGGTATTTTTCGCCCGGGCGCTAGCCGCCGCCGCCAAGGACGGGCCCGGGGTGCAGATGCTGGTAGATTCTGTCCGGGACTACGTTCTACCCGTATCCGACGAGGACATTGAAGCCTTTGGGCACGCGCTTGTTGACGCGGAACACCTGAGTCTCTTGTGGGACGGCGAAAACGCTGCCATGGCAGAGGTTCTGGCCGTGTTGGCCGGGCTCCGGGAGAAGCCGACAGCCGTGCTGCCGACGTTTGGCCCGGTAAACTGGCGGGGCTATGAGCAGGCCGGAATTGACCCCCGCTATGACAATGTCGAAGAACTGCTGAACAAAACCCGGACGGGAGAGATCCGGATGCTGGTGCTGTGGGGCGCAGACCTCACCCGAGACCTGCCGGACCGCCAGCTGGCCGAGCAGGCGCTGGCAAAAGCCGACTATGTGGTTTCGGCGCAAGTGGTGCCGCCTCTCGACATGCCCTATATAGACGCTTTGCTCCCTGTTGCGACTTGGGGCGAAGTGGAGGGAACCTACGTGAATATGGAGGGACGGCTGAGCATTGGCGCGGCCGGGGTGCAGCCGCCGGGGCAGGCGAGGCCTACCCGGACTTACGTGGCGAACTGGGGCAGGCTTTTCAGGCAGGATTTCGGACTGGATGACGAGTGGGACCCGTTCGACAGCGCCCAGGGCGACCTGATTTTGCGGGCCGGGAATAATCATGGCCCGGCACAGGCTGTGCCACGCCCGGGCATGCGGGATGCATCCCAGGAGTGGACGATAATTGAGGGCGACTGGGTGATGGAAAACGGCATGCCTTCTGAGATTCTGGAGCCGCGCGAAACGGAATTTGCGGCGCGGGTGAGTCCTGAGGATGCTGCGCGTTTAGGCATTGGCGAGCACGGCGGGTACGTGGAAGCTCAAACTGCCGGAGGCACCGTGATGATTGGGGTGCAAAGAGACCCGGCGATTGTGGAGCGCACGCTGTGGATCCCCCGCGGCAGCCGGCATGACTGGGCCCAACATTTGGAAGGCCTGGTAAAACTGACCCGGCCTGAGGAGGTGCCGAGCGTATGATTCTGCAGCTGGTCATTCTCATCGTGAAGATTATTCTCCTTATTTCCCTGCTGATGCTGGGGTTCGCGTACACGACGCTGTTTGAACGGCGCCTGCTGGGGTTTTTCCAACTGCGGCTGGGCCCGAACCGGGTAGGGCCGTTCGGGCTGATGCAGCCGCTGGCCGACGGGCTGAAAATGGCATTGAAAGAAGATCTCATGCCGGCTTTGGCGGATAAGTCTGTGTTTCGGCTCGCGCCGGTGTTTTCCCTGTTCGCCGCGCTTTGCGTGGATGCGGTCATCCCATTCGGAGCTCCTATCCACCTGTTTGGCACCACCATCAGCCTCGATATTGCCAATCCGTCCATTGGCCTGTTGATTGCCTTTGCGTTCAGTTCTCTAGGCATCTACGGCATAGTGCTGGGCGGCTGGGCATCGCAGAACAAGTACTCTCTGTTGGGCGGCATCCGGGCCTCGGCCCAGATGATTTCCTACGAACTGGCTATGGGGCTCTCGGTGATGGGAGTTCTAATGCTGGCGCATACCGCCAGCATGGAGGGAATCGTCCTCGCCCAAAAGGCTCACGGCTGGTTTTTTGTCCCGGAAATCATTCCGTTCCTCATCTATTACATTACGGCCTTCGCGGAAACCAACCGCACGCCGTTTGACCTGCCGGAGGCTGAGTCGGAACTGGTCGCTGGATACCATACCGAGTATTCCGGATTCCGTTTTGCCATGTACTTCATTGCTGAATACATCAACATGATCACCGTCAGCGGCATCGCGGTCACTCTGTTTTTTGGGGGGTGGCTCGGGCCCAGCTTCCTCCCGCCGATTATCTGGTTTTTGCTCAAAGTCGGCGTATCTATGTTCGTGTTCATCTGGGTGCGGGCGACATTCCCCCGTTTCCGCTATGACAAGCTGATGTCTTTTGGGTG
>JAKAAS010000028.1 GCA_021802225.1 Bacillota bacterium | reverse complement strand
TCCGATCTGGTGCCTATTACGGTATGCTGGTCATCGACCACCTGGTACCCGGCCCGCGCAATGCCCCCCTGCACATCTAATCCCACGATTTTTCGCACGATCCCTGAACGCTTCTGCTGCACCAATGATTCGTGCCCAATAAAGGAGCCCTTCTTGTCCCATCGGACAAACGGTCCCAGCCCGGCCTCTAACGGCGTTATCGCAGCCGATAGTTCATGTCCATACAGCGGAAGCCGCGCTTCCAGACGTAACGTATCACGGGCGCCCAGCCCAGCTGGACGAGCTCCCGCATCCACCATGCGCTCCCATAGTGCCACGGCATGCTGATTAGACAGGTATAACTCAAACCCATCCTCGCCCGTGTACCCCGTACGCGATAACAGGACTGGCACCCCACCTACAACTGCATCAGGGATAAAATGATAATATTCTAGACTAGCAATATCACCTTCTGCCTGAGATGCGACAATGTCCGCGGCCGTGGGACCTTGGATTGCTATGAGGGCCATCTCGTTCGACACATTCGTAACGGTTGCCCCGGGCCATTCCGTTTTATGGCGCATAACCCATTCCCAGTCTTTGTCGATATTGGACGCATTGACAACCATCATAAATACCTCATCGGCTAGCCGATATATCAATAGGTCGTCTACGACCCCTCCCTCGGCATAGCACATGGGTGAATACAATGCTTGATGTTGTTCTAGCCCTGAAGGCAGATTCGTAACTAGCTGGTCCAAACACGCTGAAGCATCCGGGCCTCGCACAATAAATTCTCCCATGTGAGACACGTCAAAGAGCCCGGCTCCAGTCCTTACTGCCATGTGTTCGTTTAAAATCGATCCATAGTCGATAGGCATACTGTACCCGCCAAACTCCTCGAGTTTAGCGCCATGTCTTTGGTGCCACTGCGTTAGCGCCGTTGTCTTCACTCGAAACCTCCCTGAGTTGATTAAAGGCCTCTTTACCACGTACCGCTTCTGATGGACCGGTCCACGCTGTCGACTGCACGACGCATCATGCGCAATCGTCACCAACGTCAAAAAACTCTCCACACGGATGGTAACCCATCCGCATTCGAGAGCATCTTTGTCCTCGGTAAGGTTTTATAGAATAGAACAGACCACACACTGAAAACGGCACCGCGTTGCGTCTGAGTGGACCCGCGGGCATAAACTAGACTACTGTACTATCCGTCAACCGTCTTCACATATTCAGGACCCAAGGAGCTAACTTCTTGGCACCCATGTGGCATCACAAAAATAACAGTCCCATGTTCCGACACACGGCCTGAAGTGGCGACTCCTCCCCATTGAGGACCTAGCATCTTCAGCGTGCTCAGGCTTACTGAGTGATCCAGATACAAACTTATTCGCCGATTGTTTAGTGATAGCACATAGATGATTTTTAAGTATATCGTGTGGGACCTCGTCTATCAATCCCCCCGCTAATACAAAAATAGATCCCCGCATGAATTGACAGGCATGCTCTAATATCATAAAATACAGAAGAGTTATGCAACATGATCACCTAAGCGTAAGCCGTTTCGTTTTAATTCTCAAAGACTAGGCAGCCAGGTGTGCTGTGCGGGGGATTCCCCGGCCGCGCCTGGCTTTTTTTGTGCAGGTACCCCGTCGGCTGTATGACCCCGCATTGCAAAGAAACCACTAAGAAGGAGGTTATTGATGATGTCGGAAAATAATGATCCAACCACGCAGCAGCCCCGGCGTCGCTTTAAATTCTTTAAGCCTGAGGAACGCGGCATCGAACTCATCCCCCATGCTGAACAAACCATGAAGCCGATCGGCCTCTTTTGGCTGTGGGCCGGAGCCATATTCAATGTGGAATTTTTAGTGTACGGCGCACTGATTATTTCTTTCGGGCTCTCTTTCGGGCAGGCTCTTGGAGTAATCTTGGGAGGCAATCTGGCCTATTTGGCTGTCGGTGCCATGAGTATCCAAGGGCCTACTACCGGCACTACTGCCATGATGGTCGGGCGGGGAGTGTTCGGGAGACGTGGTAATACGATCCCGTCCTTTTTCAACTGGATTACGCAGGAAGGTTATGAAGTACTGGGTTTAGTACTTGTGGTCTTACTCACGTCGTCCATGTTCGCTCGGGGAGGTGCCCACGTTGACAATGGCCTGAAAATCGCAATTCTTGCCGTCGCCGTGGTTATCCAGTTCATCTTGCCGTTTCTGGGCCATGCGGCTATCGAGAAGAGTTTGCGTTATCTCTCCTATATCTTTATTGTCGTATTCATCATTATGGCGTTCTTGGTTGTGCCCCATGTTAACCTGGCGGCGATGCACCAGCATGCTTCATGGCAGGTGGTTACCACCGCTTTGGTCGTGATCGTCTCAGCCGGCGGCCTCGGTTGGACGGAGAACGCCAATGACTATTCCCGATACATCCCCCCTACAGCCTCCAAGGCCAAAGTGATTTTTTCTGCCGCTTTGGGTGGCATGATTCCTTCGATATTACTGGAGATCCTAGGCGCTCTCGCCTATACAGTCAGTCCCAAAGTCACGGCCATTACGGGGGTCCCTTCTTCTTTCGCTGGCTGGTTTTTTTGGCCATTCGTGATTTTGGCTCTTCCTCAACTGTTCAATATCGGCACGATTGACCTATATTCGGCCGGTGTGACATTGGAATCTCTAGGTGTTCGGATTAAGCGCACGTATTCTGTTATCGTCAACATTCTTGTCGCAGCGATTGTCACGTTTATCGTCGTAGTCAAGGGCAATCTCTATACGGATCTTTCGGGATTCCTGGACTACACTCTGGTCTGGTTGGCACCATGGTTCGCCGTCTATTTCGTGGACTATCTTCTCCGCCGGGGGCGATACGATGTGCAGGGGCTTGTGGAGGAACACGGTGGCGTCTACTGGCGGCATGGGGGTTTCAACGCGAGAGCACTCGTCGCTTTAGGCCTGGGCATGTTCGCCTCCCTTCTCTGGGTCAACGGTCAATACTACGTGCCCTCATACATGGGCCCATTGTCGCATGCCACTGGAGGGGCTGATTTCAGTTGGGTTCTCGCCATAATCGTCGCAGGAATTGCTTACTATCTGTTAGCCGCTCGTAGTATCAGTCAGGAGATGGGAGTGTTAGCGCAGGACCCCAGTTCTCCAAACCACTCTTCAGTGACGCAGTAACTTTCAATTCACACCGTGGCAAGAGGATTACAACGTTTAAGAAGGAGCGGATCGTATGCCGGACACCCCACAATCAATAAGCCAACAATTTGTCTGGGCGCTACCGAAGGCCGAACTTCATCTGCACTTGGAAGGTACTTTAGAGCCCGAAATGATGATGGCACTGGCAAAGCGCAACGCTATTCCCATCAACTACACGGATGTTGAAGCCATTAGGAAGGCCTATGTTTTCACGAACCTGCAGTCATTTCTGGATATTTACTATGCCGGGTGCTCCGTGCTCGTCACCGAGAGAGACTTTTACGAACTCACTGCGGCGTATCTAGACCGTGCGCTGTCCCAAGGCGTCTGCCACGTAGAAGTCTTTTTCGACCCTCAATCACATACCGCGCGAGGCATTCCCTTCAGCACAGTCGTGACCGGTATCCACCGCGCCCTGACCGATTACGAGACCCGCTACGGATTAACGTCTCGTCTCATTCTGTCCTTCCTGCGCCATCTTAGCGAAGATGATGCGATGGCTACGTTGGAGCAGGCGGGACCTTTTCTTTCGTGGATTACTGCAGTGGGCCTTGATTCCTCCGAGGTCGGCAATCCGCCGTCAAAGTTTGCCCGGGTCTATGAACAAGCCCACAATCAGGGGTTGCTTGCAGTGGCCCATGCGGGCGAGGAGGGCCCTCCCGAATACATCTGGGAGGCCCTTGATATCCTTCATGTCGCTCGCGTCGACCATGGGGTGCGATGCCTCGAGGATGAACATTTAGTGGCCCGCCTCGTCACGGAATCCATACCGTTAACCGTATGTCCCTTGTCCAACGTGAAACTTCATGTATTTCCTTCACTAGCCGAGTCCAACCTGCCGAGGCTGTTAGGACGCGGCCTGCGCATAACGATTAACTCTGATGACCCAGCCTATTTTGGCGGCTACGTTGGTGATAATCTGCTCGCAGCGGCTCAGGCGTTTACTTTAACATTCGACCAAGTTGCTCAGTTGGCCCGCAATTCCATTCTCAGTTCTTTTCTTCCCAGCACCAGCAAAATGGCTCATTTGGAAAAGATCGATAGCATCTTGGACAGCCAGAGTACCTTTAAGTAGTGTTCTAGTCATGGCGCGCTGTAGCCTCCTATCCGAAGCCCGTGGTTTGGAGTGTGTTCAGCGCGCACAAGGCCGCCCTACGCCGATTCGCAGTCAAAGGAGTGGATTAAAGTGTTTAATACGTCATTGTCTCAATATGCCTCACCTGCGGCGCATGCCATACGGGGACATATTGTTACCTTCAACGGAGACCCTTTTTATCAACCGTCTGACGCCGTTGTCGTAGAGATCACGGATGGTCTTATTTTGGTGCGTGAGGGGATCATTCAAGCCGTTGGCCCATATCTAGACCTGCGAGGGCAGTTGGGGGACGATGTTCCAGTGACACACTATCCCCACGCCATCATTACCGCAGGATTTATCGACACCCATATCCACTATGTGCAAACCCCAATTATCGCCTCTTATGGTAAGAAACTCATTGACTGGCTAAATCACTATACATTTCCGGATGAAGCCCGTTTTGCCAGCCCGGACTTTGCCGCTGACGTCGCCCGCGTGTTTTTTGATGAACTGCTCCGCAACGGAACGACGTCGGCCTTAGTATTCTGCGCAGTCTTTTCCGAATCTGTGGACGCCTTCTTCACCGAAGCCATGCGCCGCCACATGCGGATGATCGGAGGTAAGGTGTTAATGGACCGGAACGCCCCGCAAGCCGTGTTAGATACGGCCCAGTCCGGTTATGACGCATCCAAAGCCCTGATCAACAAGTGGCATGGGAAGGCCCGCTGTAGCTACGCTATCACTCCCCGTTTTGCCCCAACAAGCACGGAATCGCAACTGGAAGCAGCAGGCGCCCTCCATCATGAGTACCCTGATACCTTGGTCCAGACACATGTGTCAGAAAACGTGGACGAAGTCGCATGGGTGCGTTCCCTCTTTCCGGAACGTCAAGGCTACTTAGATGTGTACGACCACGCCGAACTATTAGGTCCGCACACGGTGCTGGCCCATGGCGTTCATCTCACAGACGCGGAACGGGAGCGGTGCTCGGAGACAGGCACTGCACTCGCCCACTGCCCTACTTCGAACCTGTTTTTAGGAAGTGGACTCTTCCATATGGGAACGTCTAAAACTCCGACTCATCCTATAAGAGTTGGGCTCGGAACAGATATTGGTGCGGGCACCCGCTTTTCTATACTGGAAACCATGGGGGAGGCCTACAAGGTGGGAGAATTAACCTCCTATTCGATTGACGCAATCAAGCTGTTCTACCTGGCCACCTTGGGGGGCGCAGAGGTACTTAACGTTGCGGACAAAGTCGGCTCTATAGCTGTCGGCAAGGAGGCGGACCTCGTGGTTCTCGATACGCAAGCCACACCGGCATTAGCATACCGCAGCAAGCAAGTCTCCTCTCTTCCAGAGCAGTTGTTTTTATTGGCCATTATGGGTGATGACCGCGCGGTACAAGCAACCTACATCGGCGGTGAACTAGCATACAGCCGCGAATAGCTCCGGTGTGGCAAGATGCGATTTCAATATTCTATCTAGGAGGCAGGGTTCATGGTTAGTCCAGGAGATACAGCGTGGATGTTAGCCAGCGCCGCATTGGTGCTGTTTATGACCGTAGGGCTGGCGTTTTTTTATGGCGGGCTCGAACCTGAGCGCAATGTCCTTAGCATGCTGATGATGAACTTCTTCACGATCGCTATCGTTACGATTGTTTGGGTTCTCATTGGGTTCTCCTTAGCTTTCGGCCCGGACGCTGGCGCTGGTTTCATCGGCAACCTTCATTACGCTGCGCTGCGAAACATGGGGGGGGTGTGGCCCGGGACCCACATTCCGAAACTCGCTTTTATGGTCTTTCAATTGATGTTTGCCATTATCACCCCAGCGCTCATTACCGGGGCCATTGCGGGACGCTTAAAATTCGAAGCGTGGATTGTGTTTTGTGTTCTGTGGAGCCTGATTGTCTACCCGCTCATTGCCCACTGGCTCTTTGACCCAGCCGGCTGGCTCTACCAGCTGGGGGCTCGCGACTTCGCCGGAGGTGCAGTCGTCCATGCGAGTGCTGGCTCCGCAGCCCTGATACTCACGCTCCTTGTGGGGACCCGATCGAAGAAAGCGGCTGCCTCATATGAGCCCCACTCTGTTCCTCTCGTTTTACTGGGAGCGGGTATCCTGTGGTTCGGTTGGTTTGGCTTTAATGCGGGTTCCGCCCTAGCCTCGGGACAATTGGCAGCAAGTGCCTTCACCGCCACGCAAATTGCCGCAGCGGCCGGTTGCATCGTGTGGGCGCTCATGGAACGGGCATATACAGGAAAAATCACTGTTGTCGGTGTAGCCACTGGTGCAGTGGTGGGACTAGCTACCATTACTCCTGCCTCTGGATTTGTGGGACCCATGCCCGCTCTCTTTATCGGGGCGGCAGCGGGCGTCGTATGCTACTTAGCTACGAGGGCCGCCTTGCATTTCACCCGCTTCGATGATGCATTTGGCGTCGTCGCATGCCATGGAGTCGGGGGGACTCTCGGAATGTTGCTGTTAGGAGTCTTTGCCAATTATAGGATCAATCCGGCTGGTTTAACGCGTATCAACGGTACCCCAATTTGGGGGTTAGTATTTGGTCACATAGAATTTTTGGGCGACCAAATTGTGGCTGTACTAGCCGTTATTGTATTTACCATGATTATGACATATCTTATCGGACTGCTGGTGCGTGCCACAATCGGTCTGCGGGTGTCCGAAGACGAAGAGCTCCGCGGTCTCAACATCCCGTTCGATGCGGCCGCTTACGAGTTAGCCTCAGCCGCGACAGGTCACGGCAATGCCCAGCGCCTCGCCAAAGACACGCACCAGCCATCCGTTTAGAAGCATCAGGTCCTCTCTTCGGGGGAGACCTGATGCTTTAGAGATATCTTAGTGATGGAACGCAAAACCTGCGTCACATCATAGGGTCGTTCACCTCCTGTGGACCTTGGGGCCCCACAGGAGGCTTTCTACGTCCACGCAACCGTCCTGCCCGCAAATATGGTAAATGAGCCTCTTCGGGGGCCGGCATTCTCCCTCTTTCTCCGGTTGTCCAGGGCTCTAAGCGTGTGCGGTTGTTTTCGTTGAGGCGCTTCTGGTGTCGCTCTAGCGTCCTTGCTTCTAGTAAATTAACGTGAGATACTGCTAGGTAGTACGTTATTCAGCGATCTCGAAAGTGGAAGAAGAGGTTGATTGATATGTATAATAAACGCCGTGGCGGCCTGCATGCTCAAAGATTGTTCACCCACTTTAAATATGGCATTGGCTGGCAACTGAACCCGCGCAATCCGTGGTCCTGGGTTGTGATTGCCGTGTTTGGCATTCTTGGTATGATCTTGGGCATCCTTATAGTCAATTGGCTGAAGCATTAGGACAAGGTCACTATGCATTATCCTCGTAAATAGGTCTGGATGTTCCTACATATTCGATAAACCCGTGGTTCACCGGGAGGCTTCGTGTGCTATGTTGCGTACAAATATTGTTTATGAGAGGGATGGACAGCACCACATCTCTCGTGTAGTCCGCTAACCTTCTTCCCACCCCGATACGGGCGTCGCAAATATCGGTTCGTACATGTAGCGGGCTGCACAAATTGAGAGAAGCGGGCCGTCAATACCCGGCTCCGTCTCTGCCAAATCCCGTGGATGACTGTCAGCATTTTGAGCATGACAATAGCGTGAACGACCGCCTTTAGCCGAAACGCCCCGGTTTACCGAGTGATTTGGACACTGACGAACGACTGGCCGCAACGGGGTCCTGTTGTTTCTCCCCCTGTCCGTCCCTTTATGGGAGAACGCAGGGGACCTATCTCCTGCACCCCCACCGCTCGCCGCGTGGCAGGCCCAGCAAGAGAGTGTTGCGCCCTGAAATAGCATGGGGAGCACCGGGGGCTCAATCAACACTGGCCTTGACGGGTTCATCCATTTGCCACGGTGGCCATCAAATCATGGACAACGCATACCGTCAACTGGTGGGCATTATGCAATAGCCGAAAAATCCAATACCAAATCGTAGGAGATCGGCGCGGTCTCGAGATACAGTTCCCAGCGTAAACGCCCTTCTGTCTAGAGCACACCATAATTTTCTTGCCACGTGATCTCCGTCGGTGTGGCAGCAAACGCTTCGGCGGCCGCGAGAGCCATGGCTAAGGTGGCAAAGGTCTGCGGCTGACCCGGGCTGGCCGATGTCAGCCAGCCCCGGATCCACCCGCCGCGCTCGGGACAGTCGCGTTCGATTTGGACCAGCCAAAGTTGCTGCCTCCTCGACCACCACGCTTTGGCGGACCATCCAGGTACTGAGACCACCCCTGTCACAGGCATTTCACTATACTTGTGGACATAAAGGTATTCTCCTTGTCGTGTGATTGAGAAACACTCAGGAAGATCGCGGCGGATACGCCGAGACTGTCGAACCCTTTTGGGGCACCAGTCACGGCCGTGCCGGGAATGGCGTCTTGCAGCGCAATGGGACAACGGCCCGCCAGACCTACTGTGGCGTTACGGGGAATACGGATAATTGGTGGTGTATGGTGGGATCACACGTGCCGACCGCAATCACGCGTAGAGGGCGGCATCATCAGGGACGAACGAATCTAGATCTGTGGACCGTGCCCGAGACGTGGCGTGTATCGCCCAGCGTTGTCCTGTACGGGTTTCAACGAGGTAACAGAGCATCACGCGGACCTCCTTGGGGATCATGCAGACGAGAGAAAGGGCACGAAAAAAGTGGCAGACGCGGAGGGAGTCGAATCCCCATAGGCGGTTTTGGAGACCACTATCCTATCGTTAAATGCCGCGCCTGAATGCAACGGAACGGCCTAAGGATGACATTGAGGCCATTCCGTTGAAGAAGACCCTAGAGGGAATGCGAGAGGCTGAATGCACTCACGCCGGTCATCCGATGATCAGTGGCGTACGCAGCCTAACTAACGCGAG
Organism: Bacillota bacterium; assembly: GCA_021802225.1. Next base: position 1,135 of record JAKAAS010000028.1, on the reverse strand, counting down.
AGGGTCCCACACCCTAGAGAGGCCTGGGATGCTGCCGTACCAAAGGGATACAACCCGCCGCGTGGGCCTGATGGTTATCACTGTAGTGAGTCGCATGGCGGCCGGTCCTGCCCCGGCTGGGCCCGTCACAGACGACGTCCAACATACGCCGAACGTAGGGCCGCTGCGTCGCGCGGTGTCATCTGGCCACCTGCGCCATGGTAGGACAAACGACACGCCGCCCGATAGGGCGGTGTCAGACGGTATGATTTTGCGCAATTAGCAGAGGAAGGATAAGAGGCCGCGATTCGTGATTTCCATATGCGGTGAATTTTTTACCGAGTGAACGGGCCATAATCGGGCCTAAAGTCCCAGCTTTTAGGGCCGCGGAGATTTAAAGAAGTGTTGTACGAAAGGAATTAAGGGCCTATATCCGAAGGGTCAAATTCGACAGGCGTCGGGTCCGAGCACATGTAAAGCCCTTCGAGCCATCGCGCAACTTCTGGAAAAGCCACTGTTCCTTCAGCCACCCCGACGGCGATAGCCTCGATGTCGGCATCTGACGCGGTCCCAATCCGCGGGAAATTGAACTCCAAAAGCGCCAATCCCAACCGCATCGCCGTTCGCTTATTGCCGTCGAGAAAGGGGTGGGTAGTAATAATACTCTCCATGAGCGCCGCCACCTTCACAGCCGGCGTCGGAAAGGGCTCGTAGTCGAATACTAGAGTGAGAGGCCGCGCAATGGCGGCCTCCAATTTTCCTTGATCGAGGACTCCGATGGATCCACCGGTATCCCCGACCACCCGTTCTTGGAACAGGATGGCTTCTGTGAGTGACACCCAACGCATTATTGATCGGCCAATCGCTTGAACGCCTCGATGTGGCGCTTTTGGATGGTATCGCCGACCTTCATAAAAGCCGCATTGACCTCTGAAGCCGGGGGAATGGTGACCTGCTGAACGTCAACTCGTTCCTGGATCTTCACTGGCTTCGCCATTTTTCGCGCCCCCCTTTTGAGCTTCCTCTTTTTTCTCATAATGGGCCATCCTTCCGAGCTTGTCAACAATCGCTTACGGCCATTGTATGCAGAAGGATGGTCAAGTATGCTACGAATCGTGAAAAATTGGAGACCCAGCCGGAGTCGTGTTATGTCTTA
>JAKAAS010000027.1 GCA_021802225.1 Bacillota bacterium | reverse complement strand
GCCTAAGCCGGTGCTGATTGGTTCAGCCGTACTGTCCAGTGTCTTTTTGTGGGCGTTTCTCCATGCCAGCGGAATATGGATCTGGATTGCTATTGGGCTATTGGGCTTTTCCCTATATTCAACAGGGTCCGTCGTGATGGTCTACGGCCAGGCTTTGTTCCCCGAAAATAAGGGGATGGCTTCCGGGCTTACCCTTGGAGTCGGCAACACCCTCGGCGCCCTTGGGGTGGGAGCTATTGGACTGCTGGCTACACGGGTAGGGAGCCAAGAAGCGTTAACGGTGACTGCAGCGCTGCTGTTGGTCAGCATTCCTTTCAGCCTGCGTCTCAAGAGGCTGTCGTAATCTCCAGTTGCCCGCAGGGCTCGCATGTGCCGGTTCGTATGTCAGAACTGGGCATATGCGCGCCCTGCCATTTTCCGAGTCCTCGCGGAACACCAGAGGCCATGACCTGAGGGTGACGGCCTCACTGGTGAAGGTGAGCGGAGAGATTTTAAAAATCTTTTGCTATATAATGTGTCATGATATCCCACAGTGTTCTGAATAAGACATTTGTGGCCTATTGATGGATGAGTTGCGCTCACCGCTCTGATGAAAAAACCAGCGGCGGGTGAGTTGGCAATTTTGTGTCGCGCGTAGGTTGGCTAATGTGGAGTTTGTGGAAGAAATCGGCGGTGCCTGGTTTCGCCCGCCAGAAATTCTAAGGCTCCACAGACGCGCTAGAATTGGGACGGTGGGAATCTTGAAAGGAAGTTCAAGGGGTGTTCGGAGTCGATGCTTGCGTTCTAAGGCTGGTAAAAGCCAGGGGCTTGGCGATGATGGGGGTCAAGCGCGCCGGCAGAGTGGCCCGTCTGTCGGGGGACTAGGCCGCGGCAAAGTACAGCGGCTGTCCGCGCCAGCAGCGGCCAACAGGCGCTTGTGATGTGGTGACTGAGAGATAGGCAACGTCTTCGACAATGCGGCTAGCGTTCCACCGCCCTTAGTTGTTGATTTGCGGAGACGAGGTTCATCAAGGGAGGATATTTTGCAGACAGCTATGACCTTAGAAACCTTTCACGCGCAGGTGGCGGCGGCTGCCCAAACATCATCCATCAATCAGCAGATTGCTGAACATATTTCTGACCATTACCGCGAAGTATCGTTTATGACGGCTAGCGAACTGGCACATGTCATTGGTGTGAGCCAGGCGTCCATTAGCCGTTTCAGTGTCGCTATGGGGTTTTCTGGCTTTACGGACTTCGTGCGCACGCTGCAGGGTCTGGTCCGCGAGCAGTGGAATACGCCGGAGCGCGCAGTTTACGTGCAACCCCAGTGGTCTCCCCAGGCAGACCTGCTGGTTGCGCAGGAAATACAGAATCTGGAAGGGTTGCCGGACCTCGTCGCTGATACCCATGTCCAGGCAATGGCCAGAGCCATCGCCGGTGCCAGACGGGTAATATTGGCAGGTGCCCGCGCGTCCTCCACGATTGTTCCCTATGCGGCCTACTTTCTCAGCAAGGTTAAGGATGGAGTTGAAATTGCGACGCCAAATACCCCTTTGTGGGAAACCTTTGGATTAAATCCCGACCCTGAAGCGCTCGTGGTGGCATGGGTCTTTCCCCGTTATCCCCAACCGCTGGTGACGTGGCTGGAGCGGTTGCGCCAGGAGAATATCCCCGTGGCGGCGTTTACCGACCGGTGGGTATCCCCTGCGGTGCAGTTGGCTGACCCGGTAGTGGTCGTGCCTGTTGCCAGCGCCTCGCTGTTTGATTCCTATGCGGCACCGTTTGTTCTCATCAACTACATCATCCGGCAGGTGGCCGCCTTGCGGCCCGGCCTGAATCAGCGTCTGGAGGCGCTAGAGGCGCGGGACCAAGCCAATCATGCCTTCTGGACACGTTAAGCCGCAGCGCGCAGACGTCGGCGGCGGTGCTTCTAAAACATACCGACGTCTAATCCGCGGTGCCCCTGAGGACGTACCCCCACAGGTGCAGGAGCTTGGTGCATGTCCGCCCCCTGCAGCACAATGGCCGCTTCTCCGGATCTTCGGCTGTGCCTCGCACAGAGCAAGCGCTGCGAGAATGCGACGGGTGTCGACCCCCCCCTTGCGGTTGCCATCAAGTTGCAGCCGGGCGATGACACGTTGTGAGAATCTTCGCACCGTAATCATATCGCTTGAGCGCTGGTCATTTCTCTGCCACGATACGCAGGCGTTTGTAATCGATGTACCATTGACCGTCCTTGTACAGTGTTGGGCGACACCATTGCGCGACTCTGTGGACCACGCTTGTCCGGATGGAAAGATCTACACCGTGCAAGTAACTTTCGGCAAATCCATTAAGCCAGTGCTCAAGTCCCTTGTCCCCATCGGGCATGGCCGTGGGACGGCTGAAGTGAAGCGCGTAGGTGGTTCGAAAGCCCTGTTGTTCCAGTAAAGAGGCGTATTCACCAATGCTCGGAAAGTACCACGGATTTTTTCCCCGTGTGCTTATGCCCAGCGCGCCCAAGGCGCGCTCCACAGCACCAATGACCGTTTCCACGTTTCCCCTTCCCCCAAACTCCGCCACAAATCGCCCTCCCGGCGATAAGGCGTCCCATACGCATTCGATGACCCTTGCCGGATGATTTATCCAGTGCAGTGCCGCGTTCGAAAAAACCGCATCAAATTGCTGAGGCATGCGAAATTCTTCCGCATTGCCTACCGCAAATGTCAGGTCGGGGTACTTTATGCGAGCCCGTTGAATCATGGCATCCGATAGGTCCATCCCGATCACGGATGCACCTGACGCCGCTATCTCGTGAGTCAAGTCTCCCGTTCCACAACCTAAATCGAGAATATTTTCTCCCGGTTTCGGGTGCAGTAATGAGACAACTCCTTTCCCAAATTCCGATACATAGCCAAGCTTGTTATCATAATGCTCCGCATTCCACGCGGTTCCCATCCGGCCCGTCCCCTTTCTCAACAGAATCCTGGCAGCATCCTTCATCCTTCGATACCTATTGTCTGTCTTCCACTGGGCTAAGAGAAGGTCCCCGGCACGAGGTGTTCTGCCTAAGGCGAAAAAATTGAAGCGCGCAGTGAAAAGGAGCCAGGACCATGTTGCCGCCCTGGCTCCGTGAGATTACTGGGCGAGAGACCCCATGGGGTCCCACGGCGGGAGCATAATGGGATCCTGGCGGAACGCTTCACGGAGTTCGGCGGACAGATACTTCTTATTAATCACCACTTGGTAGAGATACTCGTCAAACCAGTGGTCGCTCATGACGAAGAATCCGTTATGACCGGGGTCTGTGCCCCAGCTGTTCTCGACTTTCCAGCGGTTAGGATGCCCGTCGAGAAGATTTACTCCAGTCAGCACCATCGCGTGCGTCATCTGGCTTTCTCCGTAGTCCAGGCGTTGGGCTTTATCCATCGTAAAAGAGACCCCTAAGGCTTGGGAAAAGTCGAATAGGGCAGGGTCCATAATCCCGCTTTCCCTGTCAGACATCTTACCGACGTCGCAGCCAAACCATACGGGCTCATCGTGAAGAATCTGGGCCTGTGCGGCATTCTTTAATGTGTTGATGTCCACGTTGAGATACCGTACCGGCTGTCCTCCGCGCACATTCCCCAGATACTGGACGGTATAGGTTCTGCCGAAAGGTTTGTCAGCTGTGGGCGCGTGAATTAGGCTGACGTAATCCGCCAGATTGACACCGACAAACTGCTGATAGAATTCTTGGGGTGTAAGGCGGAGTTCCTGGTGAAATACCTTGTCCTCGTCACGGTATTCAAATGTAAATTCCCGGGGAGGCTCGCCGAGAAAGTGGGCGAGAATTTGGTAAATATCGCTGACCATAGCGTCTTTGGTTGCGGCCAATTCGTCAGGAGAACTGCCTGACTGGTGCGTCTGGCGTAAAATGGCGGCGTCTTCACGGAGCTTGATTGTCAGAAGGCGATTCATCGGCATGGATTGGCTGCTGTGAAAGGTTTCTGGCATCACATATTTGGGAACTAGCCCGTATTTGTTGATGAGGTTGACCAGCATATCCCACTGGCCGCCGTCTTGCACGGGAGCTTGCAGGAGCCAGGCAATGAGACGGCTGTCCGTGGGCTCGTCGGCAGTATCCATAATGGTTTCCAGAAAGTAATTGGACTTCTCCAGCTTATCCCAGAACATCAGATAGGTTTGGGACATTTCAAATTCCTTGATTTTCTTGTCCCGCATCAAGGGGACGCGCAGGGTATTCAGGCCGGCGAAAATCCAGCAGCGGCCGCTTTGCCGCTGGTGGGTAATCGGCCCCGATGTGATTTCGTGGGAAAAGGTGTAGGGAATTTCCGGGATTCGCCCGGGCTTCATGGCGGCCGCGTTGATGCCGTGCTTCTGTATCGCATTGGACAGCACTTGATGTAAGGGTTCCGTATGATAGCGGTCAGAGAATGCTTTCAGTGAGTCTTGGGTGAGGGCGGTTTGCTGTTTCAAGTTGGTCGTCATCGGTCGAGCCTCCCTTTTTGAGAATGCTGCTGCTGTCTTTACAGACAAGACAGCGGGTGCAGGTGAAAAGGCCCGGAAATAAGTTCCAGGCCGATCGTTGTTTCAGCCGCCGTAAAACCACCCGGTTTCCCGCATGACCAGAGGCAGCGCATCGGGCTGGCGCACACCGGCGCCAGTGACTTCGGCGACAAACACGGTATGATCGCCGCGCGAGACGGTGTCGGTGATTTGGGCTTCGAACCAGGCGGGGCATTCCGTAAGCAGCGGCAATGTGTAGACGGTGGAGAATTCAAACTCGTGGCCATTGATTTGGCTGCCTTCAACCTTGGTCGTCCGGAAGAAGTCTCCCGCGATGTCTTTCTGTCCCGCATCGAGGATGCTGACTGCAATCTTTTGTGTCTTTTCCACCAAGGCATGGAGGTGGCTGTCTTTCTTGACCCCTACCATGACCAGCGGCGGCGCAAATGACGCTTGAGACAGCCAGTTGACCGTCCCGGCGGAGACTTCGTCCCCGTCTTTGGCCGTCAATACATACAGGCCATAAGTAATCATGCGCAGACTGCGCTTTTTAGCTTCCTGTTCCATCCCTGTTCCTCCCACTCATATCGTCTGACGGTTCTCTACCATTCATAGCATATTTGCCGCCTCTTGGCCATTTTGACAGCCGTGCCTGGGAATTCAGGATCAGGATCACAGGCCTCTCAGAGGATGGTTGCCGCGAGGGGGCCACGGAAGAGGGGCGAGCATTTTTCAGGTGCCCGTGCCGGCGCATGCGCCCGGAAAAAGTGGGAATGCTTGACAGAGTGCCATGCAGCACTTACAATCAAAGTAGTTCGATGTAGTACATAGTATTAAATAGGAGGTTGTTACGATGGAAACCGCAGAAATTTTGGCATTGCAGCCCATGCCGAGACTCAATGAGCCAGCTCCTGATTTTGAGGCCGACACGACGTTCGGCCATATCCACCTGTCCGACTACCGGGGCAAGTGGGTGGTGATGTATTCCCATCCGGCAGACTTTACACCGGTCTGTACAACCGAATTCATGGGATTCTCGGAACGCAAAAAGGAATTTGACGACATGAATACCCAACTGCTCGGCCTCAGCATTGACTCGATTTTTTCGCATATTGCGGGGTCAATTCGATTCAGGAGACGTTTGGGCAGCACACACCGTTTCCCATCATCGCGGACTTGGACATGCACGTGTCCAAGCTCTATGGGATGATTCACCCTAAGGCGGCCACAACCCAGGCGGTGCGGGCCCTGTTTATCATTGACCCCGAAGGTCTTCTGCGTCTGATGATTTACTATCCCATGACGACAGGCCGGAACATTGACGAGGTGATCCGCGTGCTCAAGTCCTTGCAGACCGTGGATCAATACAAAGTCAATACCGGGGCCAACTGGCAGCCCGGTGACGCGGTGATTGTATCTCCCCCCAACACCGTGAGCGCCCTGGATGACAGGAAAAAGCAAAAGGACGTGGATTGCAAAACGTGGTATTTTTGCACCAAAAAACTTTAACAAGATTCGCAAGGCATCGGGCCCGCAAGCTTTGGCTGCGGGCCTTTTTTTTGGTAAAAATCAATGTCAGCCGGGGTAAGGCGGACGGCTCGACCAAAGGGTCTCGAGGCCGGCCGTGGTCCCTGGCTGGAACGGCGGGCGTAAAGACTGGCAGGGCCGATAAAATTCTCTCTAACAGGAAACTTGCGCGCGGCAAATTTTTTAGCTCTATAATTAAGTGGAATGTGTCACCGTTTTGTGAGAACCTTCGCCCGGCTGGCCGTGCGATGCCCCTGGCCGGAAAGCGAATCCATGATGAAAAATGAAAGGAATGAAGTGTGCATGGAAAGGTTTATGCCAGAGGCGCTGACAGACAAAGTGATCTTGATTACCGGAGGAGGGACCGGGCTGGGCAAAGCGATGGCGTTACGCTTTGGTGAACTGGGAGCTAAAATTGCCATTATTGGCCGACGTCTGGAGATCCTCGAACAGACGGCGAAGGAATTGGAAAGCCGGGGCATTCCCGTGATCTTCCGGTCGTGTGATGTCAGGGATTCAGACCGTGTGGCTCAGGTGATGAGTGAGATCTGGGAAGAATATGGCCAGTTGGATGTTCTCGTCAACAATGCGGCCGGAAATTTTATCAGTCCAACGGAACGGCTATCGCCGCGCGCGGTGGACGCGGTCATCAATATTGTTCTCCACGGGTCTCTGTACTGCACTATGGAAGCCGGGAAGCGCTGGATCGCGGCGGGGACAGGGGGAACCGTTCTGAATATTGTCGCATCTTATGCCTGGACGGGCTCAGCGTTTGTTGTGCCGTCGGCCGTCGCCAAGGCTGGAGTACTGGCGATGACGCGCTCATTGGCTGTGGAATGGGCACGCTACCGCATCCGCCAGGTGGCTATTGCCCCCGGCCCCTTTCCGACAGAGGGAGCATGGGCGCGGTTGGCCCCGACTCCGGAAATTGCAGCCAGCATGGGTGGCCGGGTGCCTCTGGGCCGCACAGGGCGGCCTGAAGAGCTGGCGAATCTGGCTGCCTTTCTCATTTCTGACTATGCATCGTTCATCAACGGCGAAGTGGTGACCGTGGATGGGGGAGAGTGGCTCAATGGAGCCGGAGAATTCAACAGTCTCACCCAGTTGACGGGGGACGACTGGGACCGCATTGCGGCATTGATCCCGCGCCGCAAAAAACCGTCGTAACCGCAATTCTTTCCAGAGGGGTCTGCCGCGATCCCCAAAATGGTCAGGGACCGGGATAGCCAGTGCGCCCGGTCCCGATTGGCTAGGACTCCGCCGCCGCCGTTTCCTCCCCTGGTTGCGGCGACTTTCTTTTTACATCCTATTGCTTGTGCATAACTTTTCTGTATAATAGCAAATATAATTGAAAACCATGTCGAATTTTACCGATTTTTGGTTACTTCCTTTTTATGCGAGGAACAGTCCGCAATATGGACGGATCCGCCCGCACCACCCTATCACCGGTTAGGAGGCACTTTTATGGTAAAATTCCGCGTATTTGCTCTAACGGCGGCAGGGCTGGGCATGACGTTGGCCGGTTGTGGAACGTCCACTGCAGGCCAAGCTCCTCACAGCAGCGCGCTGTCGACAGTGGTCATGGCGTTGCCCGTGCAGACAGCGCCCAATTGGTTTTTCCCTGTGTTGTCGTCGACGGCGTTTATTGATGTAAACAGCCAGATGAATTTCCTGATGTACAAACCCTTGGTCTATATCAGCAAGACTGATGGCATTGATTATCAAAAATCACTGGCGCAATCCATTACCTACAATCCTGGCGGGACGCGGTATGTCATCACTCTCGGCAGCAAATATGCCTGGTCCAATGGCCGCCCGGTTACGGCGCAAGATGTCGTGTTCACGTGGGATGTCATGCAGGCGGCGAGTCAGAACAACGCTGTCTGGTCGTACGGGGGTGCTGGCGGCGGCGGGGTGCCGGCAGATTTTCAGAGTGTCACGGCTGACGGGTCTCACAAAGTGATTGTCACGCTGGTGCACCCGGAAAACCAGTCGTGGTTCATTCATAATGGGCTGGCCCAGATTATCCCCGTGCCTGCCAGTGTCTGGGACAAATATCCGGGCAACATGGCCCAGGAGCTCACGTATATCAAGAGTGTGGCGAATGTCCCGACAGCCAAGGCCTACGGGGTGGTGGACGGTCCTTTTAAATTTTCTCAAATGGCGCCAAACGACTATTGGTCGTTTGTCCCCAATACGTCGTACGGTGGTCACAAAGCGTCGATTAAGAAGCTGGAGTTCCAATACGAGACCTCGACGACCAATGAGTTCGCCGGGCTGAGGACCGGGACAGTTGACGTTGGCTATCTGCCTCCCTCGCTGTGGGATTCGAAGGGACAACTGGCGCATGACCATTTCTGGAGCGGGTATGCGTTTGGCTTCAACATGGCCCGGGTCAATCAGAGCCCTCTGGCCGAGGGCGGCTTAGGACCAGTATTCAGCCAGCGGTATGTGCGGGCAGCCCTCGAAATGGGAATTAACCAGCAAGGGATTATCAATAGCTTCTATCATGGCCAGGGTGTGACGGAGGACAGTCCTGTGCCGTCCCAGCCACCTACGAAATTTTATGACGCGGCGCTGAAGAACAATCCTTACCCTTTTAATCCGACAGCGGGAATGCGGCTGCTCGAGTCGCATGGCTGGGTGATGGTGAATGGGGTCATGACCAAGCACGGCGTCAAACTGTCCTTCCCCCTGATTTATACGTCGGGGAGCACGACGATCGCGGATGTTGTGCAGCTAGTCAAGTCGGACTGGGCCAGAGAAGGCGTTCAAGTGAGCTTGGTGCCCGAGCAATTTGACAACGTCGTGCAGACGATGCATTCCAATCCGAGCAAGTGGGATGCGGCGTTCTGGGGAGGCGGCTGGACTTATCAGCCCGACTACTACCCGACTGGTGGAGAACTTTTTGCCACGGGGTCAGCAGCCAATGCTGGCCACTACGCCTCATCGACGATGAACCGGCTGATCCAGGATTCGTACCAGCCGGGCACTCCGCAGCAGACCAAGCAGGCGCTGTTTGCCTATGAAGCGTGGGCTGCGCATGACATCCCGTATCTGTGGTTCCCGTGGGTGGCTCAGCTCAACGAGACAGTGAATACCGTGCACCATGTGCAGTCAACGTACAATCCGATCACCGATCTTTACTATCCCAACTACTGGTCGGCCCAGTAATCCGGGACCGTGACCTTAATCGGGTCACGGTCCTTTCATAAAGGGCCGGTGGGTGACAGTGGCGAGCCGGAGCGCGGGAGTTGCATGGGTGATGCGGGCATTTCTATAATAGGAGGGAGGCGGAAGGTTCTCTGCGGATACGGCAGGGACGCCGCCCAGCACGGGATGAGGAGGGTCAAACGATGCCGGACTGGAAGAATCTCAAAGACAAGGCAATGGCCGCGGTCAACAGCGCCGCCCAGGAAGTCGATCACCAGCTAACGTTGACCAAATTGCGGGCCGAGGTGAACCAGGCTCAGGCGGACCTGGACAAGGCGCTGCAAAAACTGGGAGCGGTTGTTCATGAGGGTATCCGCCGGAATCAGCCCGTGGACCCCCATGACCCTTCAATTGCGGCGGCAATGAACCAGATTGATGACCGGAAACAGCGCGTTGCAGCGGCGCAGCAAGCCCTCACGGCGGGGAGCGCTGAAGAATCCGCCGCGCATGGCAGCCATTGCCCGGCGTGTGGGGCCGCTGTCGCTGACGGTGCTAAATTCTGTCCCAGTTGCGGGCATGCTGTCACGTAGATCCTGGCAATGCGACGCAAAAGATGCGGGAACTGCGGTGACGGCAAGGGCCATCCTCGCTTCTTGGCAACACCGGCAGGTTCAAGAGGACTGTGAGGGTGGGAGCCAGTGACGCAATTTGAGCGGGTAGCCGACGGCATTCGTCAGGACATCGAGCAGGGCATTTTGCATGTGGGCGACCTGCTTGCCTCGGAACGCAAAACAGCCGAACGTTACAGTGTGAGCCGGTCAACTGTGCGCCGGGCTTGGCAGAAACTGCAAGCTCTGGGCTATGTGCACTGGACGACTCTGTCGGCGCCCACTGTTGTCAACATTCCGCTCCGGCCCCACGATGTGAGCCCGTCGGCGATGGGCAAGGATATGCGAGAGGTTCCCCGCTCCAGTTTTCTCAGTGACTTGATGTCTGCGGCAGGGAGTGCTGCCCGGTATAATTTTGAAATCGGGATGCCCGACCCGGACCTTCTCCCCTTGCGGGAATTGCAGGAGGTGGTGCGCGATCTATTTAGCCAGCACGTTCGCGAGGTCTTTTCCTATTCCCCAACTCAGGGAATTGCTCGGGTACGCCAGGCTCTAAGCGAAGAGTACCTGCTG
>JAKAAS010000026.1 GCA_021802225.1 Bacillota bacterium | reverse complement strand
ATTCGCTGCCCAAAAACACCGCGCATGTTTTGAGGGCCGGCGGACGGGAAATCAGGGGAACGGCTCAGGTTATCGTGCCGGAGGCGGCGGTAAGTCTACGGGTACCGTATGAGAGGATGAGGCAGTCCTGCCTTGGCAGGACTGCCTGTCCCATTAGGAACCAGCAGCGTTAAACAGGTTGATGAGGTCGCGTTTCATGATTTTCCCCGTGGGGTTTTTAGGCAGCGAATCGACAAAGTGAATGGTTTTGGGCACTTCGAAACGGGCCAAGCGGCGTTTGCACGCCTCTTGGATATTGTCAGCGGAGACGTTGGCATTGCGCGCAAGCACGACCGCTGCCACGACGGCTTCAATCCAATAGGGGTCCGGCACTCCAAAAACTGCGACTTCGGCGACACCAGGGACTGAGGCAATTGCTTCTTCGACTTTTTGAGAGGAGACATTTTCGCCTCCGCACTTGATAATGCCTTTCTTGCGGTCAACAAAATGCACCAATCCCTCGGAGTCCTTGTAAGCGATATCTCCCGTGTGATGCCATCCATTGCGAAAAGTCTCGGCGGTCCGCACGGGGTCCTCGAAATATCCGGACATGACCGCGGGAGAGCGCACGACAATTTCGCCCGGCTGGCCGGGAAGCACCTCATTGTCATCGCTGTCGACCAGGCGCAGTTCAACGGGAAGATGGGCAAGCCCGATGGGATCCGCCTCGCCGCTCCGGGTCCAGAATTCTTCCGGGGGCATGGACGCGCCCAGCGGTGTCAGTTCGGACTGTCCCCAGTAGGTGCTCCAGTCCACCTGCGGCAATCTCGCCTTCCATTCGTTTAACGGGGTGGAGGGGATATACTGAAATACCACACACCGTTTGAGCGATTGCAGTGACGCGGAGGCAAAGTTGGGCTGAGATAACAATCCAATGAACACTGTGGCGGGAAGGCAGACCCATGTCAACTGGTGCTGGTCACAAGCCTGCAAGAGCTCGCCGGGAACAATCCTGCGCATCAGAAAGCCCTCAGCGCCAGTGGTCAACGTGCCGAGAAGGATGTAGAGGCCTGCCACATGAAAGAGCGGGAGCGCCAGCATGACTTTCTGACGCCGGTCCATATCCAAATCCGCGAACATGCTGAGCAAGGCGGCATACCAGTTGGCGTGCGTATTCATCACGCCTTTAGGCGCAGACTCTGTACCGCTTGTAAACAGCAGCGTGCTTACCGCATCACTTGCTACGAGCGCTTCCACGTAATCTGTAGAGCTTTGGGCCACGGTCTGGTCCCAGCTCATCCAGCCAGGATGACGCGACTCCAAACTCACCCGCATTGTCTCCGATGGCCCCATCTGTTCTGCTGAAGCCCACAGGGCGTCATCGGCAAAGAGGGCCCGGGCCTGCACGCGCCGGACTGTGGCAGCAATGTCGAGTGGGGGCAGCATCGGGTTAATGGGACAGTACACCGCCCCTATACGGGCTGCCCCCATCCACAGAGCAGCCAGTCGCGGATGGTTCAGCGATAGGGCGGCGATCACGTCTCCCCCATGAATCCCTTGATCCTGCAGCCAGTGCGCCACCTGGTTGGCCCAGGCATCCAGCAGCTGGTAGGAAATCACGTCGCCTTCAAAGGCGATGGCGGGTCTGGAGGGATAGCGCAGGGCGCTGCGGTGAAGAGCGTCGCCGACATTGAATCGGCGGAGCAAATTGCCAAGCAGGGCATCTTGTGCGCCGTCTTCCAAAAATTGACCATGCATGGGGTCTATCCTCCTCAATATCAACGTGATTGGTCTTTGAGCAATTCGCGGGCGATGATCAAGCGGCGTATTTCATTGGTGCCGGCCCCGATGTCCAGCAATTTAGCGTCGCGGAAGAACCGCTCAACAGGAAAGTCCTTGGTGTATCCGTAGCCCCCGTGAATCTGCAGGGCCTGAGTGGTGGCGCGGTTGGCGGCTTCCGCGGCAAAGAGGAGGGCCGACGCCGCCATCCGGCTGACCCTCTCTCCTTTCTGGGCTTGTGCCAAAGTATGGTAAGTAAAGAGGCGCGCAGCATCCAGCTGCGTTGACATGTCGGCTAATTTTTCCCCAACCATTTCGAATTGGGCGATGGGTTGGCCAAACTGCTCCCGCTGCTGAGCATAGCGCAGCGACTGTTCCAGCATTTCTTCCATAATGCCGACGGCTGTCGCGGCATAGTAGGCCCGCTCCAAGTCTAGACCGCTCATGATGACCCCGGCCCCCCCGTTGAGGGGGCCGAGTAGATGGTCTCGGGGCACTCGAAGGTGGTCGAACACCAGTTCTCCAGTCGGTGAACCGCGCATGCCGAGTTTATCGAAGGATTGCGATGCGTGAAATCCGTCCCAATGCGTCTCCACCACAAACGCGCTGAGTCCGCGTGTGCCCAGAGCGGGGGCGGTCACCGCATAGACCACCAGCAGATCGGCGATGGGCCCATTGGTAATAAAGGTTTTCGTGCCGGTCAGAACATAGTCTGCGCCGTCAGGTTCGGCCCGGGTGCGAATGCTCATGGCGTCCGAGCCAGCGCCGGGCTCTGTCAGCGCCATCCCCCCGATCATGGTGCCCGATGCCAATTGAGGAAGATACTGGGCCCGCAGCAACGGGGAACCGTTTCTCAAAATGTTGTGCATGCATAAGTTGACATGCGCCCCCATAGACAGTGCGGTGGCGGGACTGACCCGCGTGACAGCCTGGGCAATTAAGGCTGCTGCAAGGTAATCGCCGCCTGTCCCGCCCAAAGATTCCTCAACGCCCACCCCGAGGAACCCGGCGTCAGCAAGGTGCCGCCATATTTCCGGGGGAAAGCGGTTCTCTCTCTCCATCTGCGCGACGCAGCCGCTGAGCTTCTCTCGCGCCAGACGCAAGGCGCCCTGGTAAATCGCCCGGTGTTCGCTATCCAGCACGGTCTCCATAACTTCCACACTCTCACATCCTATCGATTGACAAATTTGCGATGTAATTCTAACATGAGTTACAAATCAATGCTAGTCATTATAATGACCAATGGTCATATGAGGAGGGAGCCGAAGTGCCGTCCAAAGAACTTACGAAACCGCAGGAGCGTCAGGAAATTCGGCGTCAGCAGCGTTTGGCCCAGCTGTTGGTGGTGGCTTCGCAGCAGTTTGCCATCAAAGGGTACGAGGCGGCCACTTTGGACATGATTGCGCGCGAAATGGGATTAACGAAGACGGGCCTGTACAACTATGTGCACAGCAAGGAAGAAATAGCCGCCCTGATTTTGGAAGGCGCCATTACCCACCTATCGGAATCCTTAGTGGCCATTGAGGGAAAAACTGCAGACCCGCGTGAGATTTTGCATCAAATCATCGCGGAGCATGTGGAGAGTCTGGCTCACCACCCAGCCAGCCCCCTCTTGATCATGCATTTTGACCAGATTTTGGATCCGGAGACCTTTCCGGAACTGTATGCGCTGCGGCACCGCTATGAGATCCAGCTGCGGGATGTGATAGAGCGGGGAATACGGCAAGGGGCATTTGCCGTAGACGACCCTAAATTGGCTTCTCTGTTCTTGTTGGGGGCGGTGAATTGGATTGCACGGTGGTTCCCGGCAGGGCAGGATGACCCGGGACTCAGCGCGCGTTATGTCGGTCAGTGGTTTGCGCAGGTGATTGTCGGGGGGCTGCGGGCGCCCGACAGCAGCGCGGGACCGGGGGGAGTGGCACAGTGAGCACGGTACAGTACGAGGTGTCCGGTGCTTTGGCCCGAGTGCGGCTGGACCGTCCCGATAAGAACAATGCCCTGTCTGAAGAGATGATCGGGGAGTTGACGCGGATATTATCTGAAGCCGATAACAATCCCAACGTCGGGGCCATTGTCTTAAGCGCCGAAGGGAGGAATTTTTGTGCGGGCGGCGACCTGGATGACTTCCTGGCCGCAAGAGATCAGCCCTTGGAACAGGGCTACCAAGACATCGCCCCGAGCATGGCCTTATTCGCGTTAGGGTTTCAACTGCGCACTCCGCTGATTGCCAGTGTCCAGGGAGCAGTGCGTGGGGGCGGGGTGGGTCTGGTGGCTCTGGCGCATTTGGCAGTGGCAGAGCCTACTGCTACCTTCGCATTGCCAGAACTTCAGCTCGGTCTGTTTCCTTTTGGAATTTTCCCTTTGCTGTCACGGGTGATGGGACCCCGCAGGAGTCTGGAACTGGCTTTGCTGAGTCGGACTATTGACGCTGAAGAAGCCCGGACATATGGATTGGTCCACCAAATTTCCGGAGATTGCCTGCAAGCTGCGGAAGACATGGGACAGATTTTGGCTTCGCGGTCACCCTTGGCAGTCGCCACCGGGCTGCAGGCCTACAATCACTTGACGGATCCGGGAGCGTGGCCGTTCGGCTATTTAGGGCTTTTGCGGCAACTGACCTTCAAGAGCGACACGCTCGGCCGCAATGTGGAGAAGTTTCTCACTCGCCATAAACACGAACCGGAGAGCTAGACAGACAGGTACGGGAGGGATGTTGGATTGGAGAGGATACGCATCGGGGCAGGCGTGGGATTTTACGGGGACTCGTTCCTGCCAGCTTTGGAGATTATCCGGCAAGGGGCCGCGGACTTTGTCTGTTTTGAGGACTTGGCCGAACTGACCCTGGCTATTTTGCAAAAGGACCGCAGCCGGAATCCCCAGAGCGGGTACACCAAGGATCTTTTGCCTATGCTGGAAGCGGGGCTGCCAGACGCTCTCAGGAACCATATCCGCATCATTACCAACGCCGGCGGGCTGAATCCCCAGGCTGCAGGCCATGCCGTGAGGGAATTGGCGAAAAAACTGGGGCTGACGTTGAAAGTGGCTGTCGTCTCGGGTGACAATATTCTAGACCGGCTGCCGTCGTTTCTGCCGTTCAGCCATATGGAGACGGGGGAGCCCTTGCCAGAGCATGTCCGTGAGCGGGCGTTATTCACCAACGTCTATTTGGGCGCGCGGCCTATTGTCCAAGCGTTGCAGCAAGGAGCGGACGTGGTCATCACAGGGCGGGTGGCGGACCCGTCGCTGTTTTTAGCGCCATTGGTCTATGGATTTGGGTGGGACTGGGATGGCTGGGACCGTCTGGCCGTGGGAACAGTGGTCGGCCACTTGTTGGAATGCTCTTCGCAAGTAACGGGGGGGAACCACGGAGGGCATTGGGAGGCGCTAGCTGGCTTGGACCAGATCGGATTCCCTATTGCGGATGTCACCCAAGATGGCCAGGTCATCATCACCAAGCTCCCCCATAGCGGCGGTAAAGTCTCTGCAGACACCGTGCGGGAACAATTGCTCTACGAAATTCACGATCCCACCGCCTACATTACCCCAGATGTGGTGGTCAATGTGAGCGGGGCGCACTTGCAAGATCTCGGAAATGACCGCGTGAAGGTGTCGGGCATAAAGGGAACCGAGAGGCCTGCCAGATATAAGGCCCTATTAGGGTATGAAGATGGCTACATGGGGCAGGGAATGCTGGGCTACAGCTGGCCCGACGCCCTGAAGAAAGCGCAAGCCACAGAGAAGATTATGCGGGAGCAGATGGCTCGGCTCAATCTGCCGGTGGAGGAGATACGCGCGGAGTATCTCGGATATAATTCGCTGCATGGCCCCCTCGCCAGTGCGCAGTGCCAAGACGACCTGAATGAGGTCTACCTGC
Source organism: Bacillota bacterium (assembly GCA_021802225.1). The sequence continues at coordinate 4,808 of JAKAAS010000026.1, read as the reverse complement.
GCCTCGCGGTGCGGACGCCAGATCGGCGGGCAGCGGAGCAAGTCAGCCGGCTCATGGTGCCGCTGGCCTTGGGTGGCCCGCCGACAGCGAGCGGCCTGATTGGGGTAGACCGGGTGCGGGGACTCACGGGGCTGTGGCCCAGTTTGGTGGAACGCCATGCGGTGGACCAGCTCGTCACGGTGTCGTTGGAGGAGGTGACGTCATGAGAATTCAAGAGGTGGCTTATGCCCGCTCGTCCGACAAGGGTGATCACGTGGATATCAGCGTATTTGCCTATACCGAAGAATCCTATCAGAAACTCTCCCAAATGCTGACGGCTGAGCGTGTGCGGCAATTCTTTGAGCCAATGGGCATTGGCGCTGTGGAATGTTATCCGGTGCCCAATCTTCTGGCCCTCAAGTTTGTGGTGAGAAACGCGCTCGACGGCGGGGGCGCCCGGTCGATCCGTGCGGATAATCAGGGCAAGACATGGAGTGGCGCCCTGTTGCGTCTGGCGCAGGAGCAGTGGGACGGGTAGGCCTGGGTGGCGCAAGGTTTGGCGGAACATCTTTTGACGAAGGGGAGAGAGATCATGGGGCAAAGGGAAGAACGTGTGCTAGAGGCACAGCAGCAAATCAGGAAGGGGGGGCCTGCGCGCGGGCACCAGAAGCAAAAGGATGCCGGGAAGCTCTTTGTCCGGGACCGCTTGGACCTATTTTTTGATAAAGATCCCGCGATCACGGAATTTGGGCAGTTTGCCCACTGGCCTGACCCGGAGATGGCAGCGGATGGGGTGGTGGCCGGATCTGGATACATCGAGGGCCGGCCGGTGTTTTTTACCGCCAATGATTTCACGGTGAAGGCGGGTTCTATCGGCCAGCGCCATGGGGAAAAACTCATCCGGACCCAGCAGGCCGCAATTAGAGCCCGCAAGCCGATCCTTTACCTCGTCGATTCTTCCGGGGCGCGTATCGACGAGGTGGGTGGGCATCATGTCGACCGGGACAGCGCGGGACGGCTGTTTTACTTGCACAGCGTGATGTCGGGGTCCATTCCGCAAATTGGGGTGCTCTACGGCACCTGCTTTGCCGGCACAGCGTATACACCGGTATTTACGGACTTGCTGGTCATGATGAGAGATGCCGCTATGGCCATCGCCTCGCCGCGGATGGTGGAAATGGCGATAGGGCAGAAAGTGAATGCCAGTGAGTTAGGGGGTGTGGATGTGCACACCAAGGCCAACGGCACTGCCCACTTTATTGCGGACAGTGAAGCAGAGGCCGCCGCTTTGGTGAAGAAAATCTTGTCGTACCTGCCAAGCTCCTTTGACCAGGCGCCGCCCGCCCGCACGCCTAAGGAGCCTGCGCGCCCACCTCAGGACATTGACGGCATCATCCCCTCCGATGCCAACCGCCCTTACGATGTACGCGAATTGATCGAGGCGTTAGTGGACCAGGACAGTTTCCTGGAGGTGAAAGCCTTCTATGCCGGGGAATTGGTCACGGGGTTCGCCCGGCTGGAAGGACGCGTGATCGGGGTGGTGGCCAACCAGCCCTTAGTCAAGGGCGGCACCATTTTTCCGGAGAGTGCGGATAAAGGGGCAGAATTTGTATGGCTGTGCGACGCGTACAATATTCCCTTGCTCTACTTGGTGGATACGCCTGGATTCATGGTCGGCACGGCGGTGGAGAAAAATGGCATTCTGCGGCGCGGGCGAAAATTCATCTTTGCGACCTCGTCGGCTACGGTGCCGCGCATCTGCGTGGTTGTGCGCAAGGCGTACGGGGCGGGCATCTATGCGATGTCAGGGCCAGCCTATGACCCAGAAGTGACTTTGGCTCTGCCGTCGGCGGAAATTGCGGTTATGGGTCCAGAAGCCGCCATTAACGCGGTCTACCTCAACAAACTGAATGCCATCGCCGATCCCCAGGAGCGCCAAAAAGAGATGATGCGGTTGCGGGAGGAATACCGGGCGAGTTATGACATCTTCAAACTGGCCGCGGACCTTGTCGTCGACGAGGTCATTGCGCCCCGGGCGCTGCGGCAGGAACTGGCTCACTATTTCACACTGTACGCGGAGAAATCCGTAGAGTTGCCCCCAAGAAAACACGCCACCATTTTATGATACGGCCAAACGGATGAATGACATCACGCAATCGACGCATGCGTTGCCGGCCTGCAGTGCAGAACTGTTCGGAGGCGGCGGGGGCACAATGTGGGATCGGGGGGCGCCTCTCTCGATCATTAAGCAATACATCGAGCAACAAGAAACTCCAGATTGACCCCTACGGCGCGTTCTGATCAATCCATCAGAATAGCTTGCGAGAGAAGGAGGAATCCTCCGGTTTATCCCGAATTAACCCTGTAAATGCTGAATGCGCTGAAAGGAAAAGGTTATGCCCGCTTACAATAAACTAGTGAGAGACAAAATTCCCGACATCATCCGCCAAGACGGAAAAACATGCCGGGTGCGCACGCTGTCCATGGCAGAAATGAAGCCCATGCTGCAGGCCAAGCTCCAAGAAGAAGCGGCGGAGTATCTTGGGTCCGCCACTGATTCCCTGGCGCTGGAGGAGCTCGCCGATATACTGGAGGTCATCGGGGCACTAGCCCGGCTGCATGGGGCCAGCATGGAGCAGCTGGCGGACATCCAGAAGAGCAAGCAGTCCGCGCGGGGGGGATTCGACCGGGCGGTATTTCTCATCGACGTGAGTGACTAGATGAGGCTAGTGACATATAATCTGGTCAGCACTTTGCGCACACAGCTAAACAGGGCGCAAGGGGTCTATTGGCTAGTGGCATTTACGATGGCGTCGGGTGTCGATCTCTTGCTGCCGGAGCTTCAAGAAGCTGCAGCGCGGGGTGCGGATATCAAGATTCTTACGGGAGATTACCTGTATGTTACCGAACCCGAAGCGCTGGCCAGACTGCTAGCCGTCCTGCCGGAGGCTGAAATCCGCCTGTGGCAGAGCCGTGGCCAGTCATTTCATGCCAAGGCCTATCTGTTTGCGCAGTCTGGCGAGGATGATACCGTAATCGTGGGGTCATCCAACTGGTCCGCATCGGCAATGACCAGCGGGGTGGAATGGAACCTCATGGTGCGAGACGGCTCGATTAACGGCATGGAGCGATTCATGCGCCTGTTTTACGCTGACCGGACTGTGCCGCTCAACACGGTCACGCTGGCCCAGTATCAGCGGCAGTGGGAGCGGTTCCGCAAGAGCCACCCTGACTGGGCCAGGACATGGAGTGAAGGCGAGTCGGCGACGCTCATGTTTGATCCTGGAGAGGCCGCAGGCGCTTGCGATTTTATCCCGGCCCGTCCGGAGGACCGGGCACCGACTCCGAGGCCTGTGCAGTCGGAGGCCCTGCTGGCTCTTTCTGCGACGCGTGAGGAGGGGTACCGCAAGGCCCTGGTGGTTCTGCCGACGGGCCTTGGGAAAACGTACTTGGCGGCTTTTTTCGCGAAACAATTCCGGCGCATCTTGTTTGTGGCCCACCGTGAAGAGATTCTTCGCCAGTCCCTGCGGACTTTTCAGGACGTCATGCCCGAACGCCGCTTTGCGATGTATTCGGGACGATCTGAAAAGACGTCCGACGGCATCTTCGCCTCGGTCTATACCCTTGCGGGAGAAGCCCACCGCAGAAGTTTTGGTCCTTCAGAATTTGACTTGATTGTTGTGGATGAATTTCACCACGCCGCGGCCCAGTCCTATACGCGCATCCTGCAGCATTTCCAGCCCGAATTTCTGTTGGGGCTGACCGCCACGCCCGAACGGACTGACGGGCGTGACATCTTTGGACTGTGCGACGGCAACCTGGCCTACCAGCTTTCATTGTCAGAGGCAATCAACCGGGAATGGCTGGCTCCGTTCTGGTACACCGGCGTATACGACCCGATTGACTACTCCCGGTTGCGCTGGCGGCAAACTCACTATGACGAGGAAGATCTGCTCCGCGCGCAGTTGGATTCTCATCATTCTGCGGCAGTTTTTCAGGCCTGGCAGGCGCATCGTCAGACGCGTACGTTGGGATTTTGCAGTTCAGTGCGCCATGCGGAATTTCTCGCCCAGGAATTTGCACAGCGCGGGGTCAATAGCACATGGGTTCATTCTGGCTCCGGACGGGACAGGCGCCGCCAGGTCCTATCCGATCTGGCACAGGGCCGTGTCGATATTGTCTTCAGCGTCGACCTCTTCAACGAAGGCATTGATATTCCTTCAGTGGACACGATTTTGATGGTGCGTCCCACCGATTCATCGATTGTGTTCATTCAGCAGCTGGGCCGGGGGCTGCGGCGCTCCGCTGGAAAGAATTACTGTAGAGTCATCGATTTGATTGGAAATTACCGCAATGCGGATGCCAAGTTCCGTTGGCTGGGAGTCAAGAATGCGGCGGCGCTGGCGGCGGGCGGGATGGAGGCCGTCAGAATAGGATTGCCTCGCGCCTGCCGCCTGGACTTAGACCTCCAGGTGATTGATGTGCTGACGCGCCTGACCCGCCAACAGACGCCGCGAAAGATTCTCGTGCTTCATGCCTACCAGCAAATGAAGGAGGACCTGGGACGCCCCCCGTCGTATTTGGAATTCCACTTGCGCGCGGGCATCGACTCGCGGATGGTGCATCAGGAATTTCAGGCTTATGCAGGACTGAAAATGGCTGCGGGAGACCTTACGGGCCATGAAGAGGCAGTGTGGGAAGGCTACCGTGAATGGATGCACGAGGTCGAGACCACCAGCATGGTCAAGAGCTATAAGATGGTCCTTCTCAAAGCCATGCTGGCGCGGGGGTCCCACAACTGGTGGGCACCCATCACGCCGAGAGACGCA